>NZ_BAABFO010000004.1:0-281416 GCF_039541095.1 Pigmentiphaga soli | reverse complement strand
CCGGCGGCGGGGCGCGGCGGCGCCGCCGGCGGCCCGCGCCTGGCGGCGCGCCGCATCGGTGAAGTGTCCGGGCGAATTCATCGCGTCGGCTCCCGGTTGCGTGCGTCGCCGCTTCCCCCCGCGCCCGCATCGTCCGCGCCGCCGGTGTGCACATCGCCCGCGCCATCGGCCGCCAGCGCCGCCTGCGCGCGCGCCCGGGCCTGCGGCGGCAGCGCGGCCAGCTCGGCATGCTGGCTCAGCTGCAACGCGCGCACGAAGGCGACGATCGCCCAGCGGTCGGCCGGTTCGATGCGGTTGCCGTAGCGCGCCATCACGCCGAAGCCATCGCTGATGACGTCGTAGATGTGGCGGTCGGGCGCCGCCAGCAGGCGCGCTTCGCCGAACGACGGCGGCGCCGGGAAGCCGCGCCGGACCACGCGGCCGTCGCCGTCGCCGGCCGGGCTGTGGCAGGGCAGGCAATAGCCGGCGTACAGTTCGCGGCCGTGCCGCAGCATGGCCAGCGTGACCGGCCCGGGAATCGCCTGCGCGCGGTCCGCGGCCGCCTGGCGCTCCGCTTCCTGCCGGCCCAGCCGTCCGCCGCTGGGATCGGCGGCGGGGCCGCTCGCATAGGGTTCGGCGCCGGCCGGCGGCACGCGCGCCGAGCTGCCGTCGGGAAACAACGGGTTCTGCCGGTACGGGCGCGTGCGCGGCTGGTCGTACATGTTCTGCGCGGCGCGCTCGCACGAGGCCGCGGCCAGCGCCGCCAGCATCGCGAGCGCGATGCGTCCGGCGCGCAGCGCGCGCGACTTCGGCATGCGATGGGAACGGCGCGTCATTGCCGCACCTCCACCACCGCCACGGGGGCGAGCGGGGCCAGCAGTCGCCGCGCCGCCTCCGGCGCCAGTTCGTCGCCGCAGCGCAGGCACAGGAAGAAACGATCGCGGCTGGCCAGGTCGAAGTCGGGCGCGTCGAACACCGGATGGTTCAGCCGCGGCAGGCCGTTGGCGGCCAGCATGCCGATCACGGCCGCCAGCGCGGCGCACAGCACGGTCAGCTCGAACGCCACCGGGATGAACATCGGCCAGCTGTGCAGCGGCCGGCCGCCGACGTTGATGGGGTAGGCCACCGCGGCCGCGTACCACTGCATCAGGTAGCCGCCCACGCCGCCGGCGATGCCGGCCAGCAGGGTGACGCGCGGCATCGCGCTGCCCTTGTGGCCCAGTTCCTCCGCCAGCCCTTCCACCGGCATCGGCGAATACGCCTCGACCCGCCGCGCGCCGGCGGCCCGCACCGCGCGCGCCGCCGCCAGCAGCGCCTCGGCGCTGCGGAACTCGGCCATGATCCCGTAGAGCGCCGCCATCACGTTGCCGCCGTGCTGCCGGTCTCGCGCACCTGGGCGCGCATCTCGGCCATCGAGATCAGCGGCAGGAAGCGCACGAACAGCAGGAACAGCCACGCGAACAGCGCCACCGACCCCAGCAGGAAGGTCCAGTCCCACGCGGTGGGCAGGAACACGCCCCACGACGACGGCAGGAAATCGCGGTGCGTGCTCTGCACCACGATCAGGAAGCGCTCCATCCACATGCCCAGGTTGACGACCAGGCTGATCGCGAACAGCCCGCCCACGCTGGCGCGCACGCGGCGCAGCCACAGCAGCTGCGGCACCAGCACGTTGCAGGTGATCAGCGACCAATAGACCGGCGCATACATGCCCGTCCAGCGGTCGGTCATCATCGCCTGCTCGAATTGGTCGCCGCTGTAGAAGGCCATGAAGGCTTCGGCCGCATAGCCGTAGGCGACGATGGCGCCGGTGGCCAGCAGCACCTTGGCCGCCAGCGCCAGGTGACGGGCGGTGATGAAGGCCTCGAGCCGGTAGAAATGGCGCAGCGGAATCGCGATCGTGACCACCATCGCGAAGCCGGAGAACAGCGCCCCTGCCACGAAATAGGGCGGGAACAGCGTGGAGTGGTAGCCGGGCGTGTTGCCGATGGCGAAGTCGAGCGACACCACGGTGTGCACCGACACGACCAGCGGCGTGGCCAGTCCTGCCAGCAGCAGATAGGCCGACTCGTAGCGCGCCCAGTGGCGGGCCTCGCCGCGCCAGCCGAGCGCGAACAGGCCGTAGGCCAGCCGCTTGCCGCGGCTGCGCGCGCGGTCGCGCAGCGTGGCCAGGTCGGGGATCAGGCCCACGTACCAGAACAGCAGCGACACGATCAGATAGGTGCTGATCGCGAAGATGTCCCATACCAGCGGGCTGCGCCACTGCGGCCACAGGTCCATGCGGTTGGGGTAGGGGACCAGCCAGTAGAAGAACCAGGGCCGGCCCAGGTGCAGGATGGGGAAGAGCCCGGCGATGCCGGCCGCGAACAGCGTCATCGCCTCGGCGAAGCGGTTGATCGAGGTGCGCCAGCGCTGGCGCAGGAGCAGCAGCACGGCCGAGATGAAGGTGCCGGCGTGGCCGATGCCGACCCACCAGACGAAGTTGGCCAGCGCGAAGCCCCATGCGACCGGGATGTTGACGCCCCAGAGCCCGACGCCAACCGCGAACAGCCAGGCCGACGCGCCGAAGAACACCAGCGTGCCGGCGAAAGTTGCCAGGAACAGCACGCGCCAGCGCCACAGCGGCCAGCCGCCGGCATGGCCCTGGCCGCGCGCCAGCACGATGCCGGCGATCTTGTCCGTAATGCTGGCGTAGGCGGCTTCGGCGGCCGCCGGCGACGGGGCGCGGATCGCAGGCGCCGCCGGCGGTGGCGGCGGCCGGCCGGCGCGCGGTTCGTTCATCGGCGGCTCAGTCATCGGAGCCCTCCAGGGCCGCGTCCGGATCGCCGATGCGCGCCAGGTAGCTGGTGCGCGGGCGGGTGTCGAGTTCGGCCAGCAGCTCGTAGGCCCGCGCCTGGCGCCGCGTGCGGGCGACGCGGCTGGCGGCGTCGTTGAGGTTGCCGAACACGATGGCGCGGGTGGGGCAGGCCGCCTCGCAGGCGGTGACCACCTCGCCGTCGGCGATCCGGCGGCCCTGCTTCTCGGCCTCGATGCGCGCGCGGCTGATGCGTTGCAGGCAGTAGGTGCACTTCTCCATCACGCCGCGCTGCCTGACGGTCACGTCGGGGTTGCGCGCGGCGGCGGCGTGCGGATCGGTCCGGTCGCTGTATTGCCGGAAGTTGAAGCGCCTGACCTTGTACGGACAGTTGTTGGAGCAGAAGCGGGTGCCGACGCAGCGGTTGTAGACCTGCACGTTCAGGCCTTCCGGGTCGTGCATGGTGGCGCCGACCGGGCACACCAGTTCGCACGGCGCGTTTTCGCAGTGCATGCAGGCCACCGGCTGGAAGGCCGGCGCGGCGCCGGGGCCGTCGTCGTAGTGGTCGATGCGGATCCAGTGCATGATGCGGCCGCGCGCGACCTCTTCCGGCCCGACCACGGGGATGTTGTTCTCGGCCTGGCAGGCCACGCTGCAGGCGTTGCAGCCGATGCAGGCGTCGAGGTCGATCGTCATGCCCCAGGCGTAGCCCGGGTAGGCCACCGGCGGATAGAGCGACGGCGGCGGCTGCGGCGGCGGACGTTCGCCGGCCGCCTGCTCCGGCGTGCGCGTGCGCACGATATCGCGGCCGTGGGTGGCGGTTTCGGTCTGGCTGCGGGCGAAGGCGTGGCGGCGCCCGGTGGGCGCGATGGTCACCGCGGCGGTGGGCAGCGGCGCGCCGGAAGGCCCGATGCGCTGCAAGGGATAGGCGTCGAAGCCGACGCCGTCGCCCACCCGGCCGGCGTGCCGGCGGCCATGGCCGAGCGGCAGCGTCAGCGCGCCTTCGGCATGGCGCCGCAGCACGAAGACCGGCGCCTCGACCGCGCCGCCGCCCGCGCTGCTTATGCGTACCACGTCGCCGCTCGACACGCCGGCCGCGCGCGCGGTGCGCGGGCCCAGCAGCGCGGCGTTGTCCCAGGTGATCTGGGTGAAGGGGCGGGGCAGTTCCTGCAGCCAGGCGTTGTTGGCGCGCGAGCCCGTGCCGGAAGACGGGTCGGGGACGAATACCGCGGTGAGCGCGAGCGCGGAGGCCGGTTCGTGCCGCGCGCCGGCGGTCGCCGCTTGTGCGGCATCCGCCTCGGGCGCGCCTTGCCTATCCGGGGCATGGAACGCAGCGCCCGTCTCCGATGGCGGTGCGGCTGCCGGTCCCGGCAGCGGCGCGGGCCGCGAATCGGCGATGTAGCCGGCGCGCAGGGCCGCGGTCCAGCGGTCGTCGAAGCCGTCGCCCCATTGCTGCCGCCAGGTCGCGCGCACATGGTCCCACGCGCTCGCATCCTCGTCGCGGATCAGCAGCCCCAGCAGCGTATGCGGCGACCAGCCGCCGTACAGCGGCGCGATGACCGGCTGCGCGATGCAGGCGGTGCCGTCCCATGCGCGGGCGTCGCCCCAGTCCTCGAAGTCGTGCGCGCGCGGCAGGTGCCAGGCGGCGGCGCGGCCGGTTTCGTCGCGGTACAGGCCCAGGTGCACGCTGAACGGCACCCGCGAAAGCGCATCGGCGAATGCCAGTTCGCCCGGCGCGTCGTATGCCGGGTTGGTATCGACCATGACCAGGGTATCGACGCGCCCGGCGCGCATGTCCGCCACCAGCGCAGGGAGTTCTTCCGGACCGGCATTGGCGTCAGGGCCGGCGCCCGTATCGGCGTCCGCGCCGGCCTCGTCCCCGAAGACGGGCATGGCCTCCACCGTGCGCCCCAGGTTGCCCAGCGCGGCATCGATGCGCCAGGCCAGTTCGTGCGACGCGGGCGTCAGCGCCGGCCCGGCGATCACCGCGCCATGCCCGCGCTGCGCCGCGAGCTGGGCGGCCAGCGCGTCGATCCAGCGCGCGTCGGGATGGTCCGGATCCGGCGTGCCCGGCGCCGCGCCCAGCCGCCGGGCAAGCCGCAGCAGCAAGGCATCGATCTCGGCCGGCATGCGCGCCAGCCGGCCGTCGGCCTTGGCGCCGGCCAGTCCCGGCGTGGTCTCGGCCACGTACAGCCGGGCGCGCTGCGACGCCTGCCGCGCCTGGGCGAAGTCGCGCGCCTGGCGCGCCGCGGCGGGGCCTTCGGCGAACGGGTCGGCGCCGAAGACGGCCACCACGCGTGCCCGGTCCAGCCGGTACACCGCGCGCGCCGGCCGGCCGAACGCCCGCTGCGCGCCTTCTTCGGCCGCGGCATCGCGCGCGGGATCGTGGCGGTGCCAGCGCATGGCCGGATAGCGCCGGCGCAGCTCGCCGATCTGTCGCAGCAGCGTGGGCGAGGTCACGGTGCCGGTCAGCAGGCGCAGCCCGGCGCCGTCGCCCACCCCGTCGAGCCGGGCGCGCAGTGCCTGCCGGAAGTCCTGGCGCGCCGCGATCGCCGCGCCATGCGCGACGTGGGTGGAGCGGTCGGGATCCCACAGTTGCAGGATGGCGGCCTGCGCCACGGCATCGGCCGCGCCCAGCGTGGCGGGATGCGAAGGATTGCCTTCCACCTTGGCCGGCAGGCCGGTATGGGTTTCCACCAGCACGCCTTGCGCATAGCCGTCGCGCAGCAGCGTGGCCGCGTAGAACACCGGCTCGCCCGGCACCATGCCCTCCGGCATCCGCACATAGGGCAGGACGGGTTCGGCCGGCGGCCCGCTGCAGCCCCCGGCCGCCAGCGCCGCGGCCGCGCCGAGCCACTGCAGCAGCGCGCGCCGCGCCGGATCGGCGGGCGCGTCCGCCGGCCCGGCCATGGGCGGCAGCGGCTCGATGCGGATGTGTCGGCGCGTCGTCATGGTCAGCGATGGCAGGTGGAGCAACTGGTCAGGCGGTCGCTGCCTTCCAGCTGGAAGATGTCGCGCAGCCGCGCCATGTCGGCGGCCGACAGCGCCGGCGGATCGCGCATGACCATCACCTGGTCGGGCGGGCCGACGTGGCGGCCGGGCGCGCGATGGCAGTCCAGGCACCACTGCATCTCGATGGGCTGCGGCCGCAGCAGTTCGGGCATCTTGTCGACCCGCCCGTGGCAGGTGACGCAGGCCACGCCCTTGGCGACGTGCACGCTGTGGTTGAAGAAGACGAAGTCCGGCACGTCGTAGACCCGGCGCCACGCGACAGGCTGCCCCGTGCGCGCGCTCTCGTGCAGCGGCGCCAGCGCCGGCGAATCGCGGAACAGCACCGAATGGCAGCTCAGGCACACCTCGGTGGCGGGCAGGCCGGCCGTGGCCGAGCGCTGCACGGACGAATGGCAGTACAGGCAGGAAATGCCGTCATCGCCCACGTGGTGACGGTGGCTGAACGGAATCGGCTGCGGCACGCCCACGTCGGGCGCCACCGAGGCGGTCATGCGCCATACGGCCACCGCGACCGTGGCGCCCACGAAGACCGCGATGCCGAGCAGGGCCAGCTTGACGGTCAGGACGGCGGCATGGTCGAAGGTCTGGGGCATGGCGGTCGCGGCGGAGAAGGCGCGGGCCTCTCGGCAAGCGGCGTGCCAGTGCCGGGACGGCCCGGCAGTGCTGTGGCCGAGCAGATTCGACAACGCGTTCAGCGCACGGTCAGAAGGAGCGTGAAGGAATTACCGGCGCAATGTAGAAATGCCCATGCCGGCGCCTCAGCCCGGAGCCACCAGCGACAGCCGGTTCTTGCGTGACCGCAGCACGCCCAGCACGGCCTGGGCAGACGGCGCCGGGCAGCCGCCCACCGGGAACACGGCGCCGAATTCGCGCCGCAGCAGCAGTTCCGGCGCGTGGATCTCGCGCAGCAGCGGCCGCAGGTTGCGCCCGCGCAGGTGCTGGCGCGACACGAAGGTGAGCAGGTCCGTGCGTTCGACCAGGCCCGGCATCAGGGTGACCAGCCCCGATTCCACCTCCACCCGCGGATGCGGCAGGCGGCGCCGCTCGAAGGCCCGGTCCAGCCAGCCGCGGATCGACACCGAATGCGGCGGCAGCACCCAGCCGAATTGCGCCAGCTGCGCCAGCGACGGCCGCGCGATCCGGCACAGCGGGTGGTCCTTGCCGGCGGCCACCACCACTTCGTCCTTGAAGATGGTGAGGGTTTCGAACTCGGCGTCGAGTTCGGTCAGCGGACCCACCAGCAGGTCCAGGTCGCCCGCCCGCAAGGCCGCGCGCAGCGGGTCGTTCAGCCCCAGCACCAGTTCCAGCGTGACGCGCGGCGCCTGGCGCCGCACGGCGCTGACGATCTGCGGCAGCAGGTATTCGGCCGCGGTGGCCGTATGGCCGATGCGGACGTGGCCGGCCAGGCCCTGCGCGATGTCGCCCAGTTCGCGCACGGTGTCTTCCATCGCCCGCCGCAGCATGCGGGCCCGCGCCAGCAGCGCCTCGCCCACCGGCGTGAGCCTGAGCCGGCGCCCGTTGCGCTCGAACAGCGGCGCGTTCAGGCCGGCCTCGAGCCGCTGCAGGCATTTGCTCAGCGCCGGCTGGCTGCGGAACACGCGCCTGGCCGCCTCGCTCAGGTTGCCCGCCTCGGCGATGGCTTCGAAATAGGCCAGGTCGCGCAGATCCATCTATTCGTCCCGGTAATGGAAACATGAAAATTAGAGAATGGACGAAACCGTCCCGGCAGGTCAACATCTGCGCCACGCGCGGCCCCGCCGCCCTTTCTCCTGCCCGCCGCAAGCGGCCCGAATCCATGAAAATCACCCGACTCCGACGCCTTCCCCTCAGCATCCCGCTGCCGCGCCCGATCCCCAGCGCCAAGACCATCATCAAGTCGATCGACTG
The DNA here is from genome assembly GCF_039541095.1 of Pigmentiphaga soli. Classification (NCBI taxonomy): domain Bacteria; kingdom Pseudomonadati; phylum Pseudomonadota; class Betaproteobacteria; order Burkholderiales; family Alcaligenaceae; genus Pigmentiphaga; species Pigmentiphaga soli. Next base: position 273,744 of record NZ_BAABFO010000004.1, on the reverse strand, counting down.
CCTGGCGGTCTTTCTCGATACCGACGAAGGCCTGGCCGGCGAAGGCCTGGTGTTCACGCTCAACGGCCTGCGCCTGCCGGTGCTGGACCAGATGATCGCCAGCTTCGAGCCGCTGGTGGTCGGCACCGATCCCGGCATGGGGGGCGCCTTCGTATCGCGCGCCTGGGCCGACACCGCCTTCCTCGGCCGGCCCGGCGTGACGGCCGTCGGCCTGGCGGCGATCGACATGGCCCTGTGGGACCTGCGCGGCAAGGCCGCCGGCATGAACGTGAGCCGGATGCTGGGCGCCTACCGCGACGCGCTGCCGGTCTACCGCAGCAACGGCCTGCGGCTGTCGGCCGGCATCGACCAGATTCAGGCCGAGGCCGAGGCCTTCATCGAGCAAGGCTTCCGCGCGATCAAGATGTCGCTCGGCATGCCGTCGATGGACGACGACGTAGCGCGCGTGCGCGCCGTGCGCGAGGCGATCGGTCCGGACATCATGCTGATGGCCGACTGCAACCAGCAGTTCACCGCGCCGCAGGCGATCCGCCTCGGCCGGCGGCTGGAAGAATACGGCCTGGCATGGATCGAAGAACCCGTGCCCAGCCGCGACCACGCCGCCGAAGCCGCGGTGGCGGCCGCGCTCGACACGCCCATCGCCAGCGGCGAGAACGAATACACCAGCGCCGGCATGTTCGACATGCTGCGCCAGGGGTCGGCCGATATCCTGATGCCCGACATGCAGCGCATGGGCGGCCCGACCGAAGTGGTCAAGGCGGTGCTCCTGGCCGAGGCCTTCAAGGTGCCGGTCTCGCCGCACCTGTTCAGCGAGATGACGCTGTCGCTGGCGGCGGGGCTGCCCAACGTGATGATCGTCGAGTACGTGGCCTGGTTCGAGAATCTTTATTCGAGCCGGGTCGAGCTCGACGGCGAAGGGCGGGCCAAGGTGCCGGCCGGGCCGGGCTGGGGCATGACGTTCGACCCGGACGCCCTGGCGCGCTTTGCTGTATAAGGCCCCCCCTGCGCGCTTCGCGCGTCCCCCGAGGGCACAGGCGGACCGGCGGCGCCGGATCCGCCGTGCCCTGGATAGCGGCGCGACTCAGACCAGAATTTACTTGCGGAGACACTTCATGTATTCACGTTTGTTTCGTACCTTGCTCGCCGGCTTTGCGCTGTGCGCCGGTCCTTTGCATGCGCAGACGGATGCCTACCCGACGCGCGCCGTCACCATCGTCGTGCCGTATTCCGCCGGGGGCGGCGTCGACACGGTGGCGCGGCTGGTTGCCCAGCACTTGTCGCAGCGCCTGGGCAAGCCGGTGGTGATCGAGAACAAGCCCGGCGTGTCGGGCATCCTGGGCGCCCAGTACGTGGCGCGCGCCAGGCCCGACGGCTATACGCTGCTGGCCGGCAACATGACCACCAACGTGACCAACATGCTGCTGGTCAAGGAGCCCGGCTACGACCCGCAGAAGGATTTCACGCCGATCGCGCTGTTCAACAGCTTCCCCACGGTGCTGGTGGTGCCGCCGAACAGCCGCTTCAATTCGGTGGCCGACGTGATCGCCGGCCTGAAGGCCGCGCCCGACACGCTGAACTACGGATCGAGCGGCATCGGCAGCGCCCACCACCTGACGGCCGAGCTGTTCCAGGCGGCCACCGGCACCAAGATGCGCCACATCCCGTACAAGGGCGGCCCGGGCGTGATGACCGACCTGATGGGCGGCCAGCTCGACCTGACTTTCGAAGTCATTCCGGTGGCGCGGCCGCTGATCGTCGGCAAGCGGCTGAAGGCGCTGGGCGTGTCGAGCCCTCAACCGCTGCCGGCGCTGCCCGGCGTGCGGCCGATCGCCGAGCTGGGCGTGCCGGGCTTCGAGATGATGTACTGGAACGGCCTGTTCGCGCCGGCCGGCACGCCCGACGCCATCGCCGAGCGCCTGGGCCGCGAGGTGGTCGGCGTGCTGGCGATTCCGGAAGTCAAGGCCAAGCTGGAAGAGATCGGCTCGGTGGCGGGCACCGTGCGCAACGCCGAGTTCCGCAAGCTGCAGCAGGCCGACATCGCCAAGTGGAGCGACATCATCCGCAAGGCCGGCATCAAGGCCGAATAAGGCGCGTGGCCGCGGCGGTCGCGGCGCGCGCCGGTTCTACCTACAATAGCGGCTGCGTCGTTTCCGTCACCGTCCGGCGCGCCTGCCCAGCGGGCGCGCGCCGGCTTCTTCGCGTTCCCCCATGGCCCAATACGTCTACACCATGAACCGCGTCGGCAAGATCGTGCCGCCCAAGCGGCAGATCCTGCGCGACATTTCGCTGTCGTTCTTTCCCGGCGCCAAGATCGGCGTGCTCGGCCTGAACGGCTCGGGCAAGTCCACGCTGCTCCGGATCATGGCCGGCGTCGACACCGACATCGAGGGCGAAGCCCGCCCCATGGCCAACCTGCGGATCGGCTACCTGCCGCAGGAGCCTCAGCTCGACCCTGCCCACACGGTGCGGCAGGCGGTGGAAGAAGGGCTGGGCGGCGTGTTCGCCGCCAAGAAGCGGCTCGACGAGGTCTACGCCGCCTACGCCGAGCCCGATGCCGATTTCGACAAGCTGGCCACCGAGCAGGCCGAGCTGGAAGCCATCATCGCCGCCGGCAGCAGCAGCGGCAGCGGCGACGTCGAGCACCAGCTCGAAATCGCCGCCGACGCGCTGCGCCTGCCGCCCTGGGACGCCTCCATCGCCCACCTGTCGGGCGGCGAGAAGCGCCGCGTGGCGCTGTGCCGGCTGCTGCTGTCCAAGCCCGACATGCTGCTGCTGGACGAACCCACGAACCACCTCGACGCCGAAAGCGTCGACTGGCTCGAAGTGTTCCTGCAGAAGTTCCCCGGCACCGTGGTGGCCGTCACCCACGACCGTTACTTCCTCGACAATGCCGCCGAGTGGATCCTGGAACTGGACCGCGGCCACGGCATCCCGTGGAAGGGCAACTACAGCTCCTGGCTGGAGCAGAAAGAGGCCCGCCTGAAGCAGGAAGAGGCGGCCGAGTCGGCGCGCCAGAAGACCATCCAGAAAGAACTGGAGTGGGTGCGGCAGAATCCCAAGGCGCGGCAGGCCAAGTCCAAGGCCCGCATCGCGCGCTTCGAGGAACTCAGCTCGCACGAATACCAGAAGCGCAACGAGACCTCCGAAATCTTCATCCCGGTGGCCGAGCGCCTGGGCAACGAGGTGATCGAGTTCAAGGGCGTCAGCAAGGGCTATGGCGACCGCCTGCTGATCGACGACCTCAGCTTCAAGGTGCCGGCCGGCGCCATCGTCGGCATCATCGGCCCCAACGGCGCCGGCAAGTCGACGCTGTTCAAGATGATCGCCGGCAAGGAAAGCCCCGATCGCGGCGAGGTCGTGGTGGGCCCGACCGTGCGCACCGCCTACGTAGAGCAGACCCGCGATTCGCTGGAGGACGCCAAGACGGTGTTCGACGCGGTGGCCGACGGCGCCGACATCCTGACCGTGGGCAAGTTCGAAATGCCGTCGCGCGCCTACCTGGGCCGCTTCAACTTCAAGGGTGGCGACCAGAACAAGATGGTCGGCAACCTGTCGGGCGGCGAGCGCGGCCGGCTGCATCTGGCCAAGACGCTGCTGGCCGGCGGCAACCTGCTGCTGCTGGACGAACCGTCGAACGACCTCGACGTGGAAACGCTGCGCGCGCTGGAAGACGCCCTGCTCGAATTCCCGGGCTGCGTGATGGTCATCAGCCACGACCGCTGGTTCCTGGACCGCATCGCCACCCACATCCTGGCCTTCGAAGGCGACTCGCAGGTCACCTTCTTCGACGGCAACTACCAGGAATACGAAGCCGACAAGCGCCGCCGGCTGGGCGAGGAAGGCGCCAAGCCCAAACGTTTCCGCTACAAGCCGCTGAAGTAGCGGCGGGCGGGCGGTGCCGGCATGCCGGCTGCCGCCCGCGGCCGTCGGGCTACGCGCGGCCCGTCACAGATCGTCGAATTCCTCGAGCGACATGGTCGAGGTCGTGCCGGAGCTCGACGTGACCGTGACCGAGGTGCCGTCGTCTTCGGTGGCGAACGTGGTCGTGATCGTCTCGGTGGCGGTAACGGCCTTGACCTTGCCCGAGCTGGGGATGAACTCGGCATCCACGATCACGCTCGGGTCCAGGCTGACCTTGTAGTCGAACTGGCCCAGGATCGGGTCGCCGCTGCCCTTGGCCGTATAGTCGGCCTTCGTGAAGGTGATGCCCTGGGTCGCGTAGTCGAACACGATTTCGCTTTCGTACCCGGTGATCTGGTTCGTGTAGTCGCTGTCCGGTTCGGTCAAGGCGAGCGAACCGGCGTGGGTCGTCACGGTGTCGGTGTCATCGGTGGTGTCCGGCGTGTCCTTGGTGTCGTGCGCCAGGACCATGGCGAGGGTGCCGTTCACCGTGGTTTCGCCGTCCAGCAGCAGATTGGTCAGCACCAGTTCGGCATGGGCGTCGAAGGCGTCGGTCTCGTCCGCGAATTGGCCGTTCAGCTCGGTCAGCGTGACTTTGACCTGGCCGTCTGCCTGCATGTCGTCGGGCAGGAAGCAGCCGGCGAAATTCAGGGTGACCGAGTCGCCGGCGGAGAGATCTTCGTTGCTGTCGGCATCGTCCACCGCGGCGGTGAAGGTGCCGCCGCCGGGGCAGGCCTGCGGGCCCGACGGATTCGTGCCGGCGGTCTCCAGCGCCACCGAAGTCAGGAGCAGGCCGACGCGCGAGATCGACAGCGCGGTGAACGCGCTTTCGTGGCCGTACCACTTGACCTGTTCAGCGGTGTACGGCGCGGCCGGTTCGCCGTCAGGCGTGCCGCCGCCATCCCCCTGCGTGCCGGAATCGTCGCCATCGCCGCCACAAGCAGCGAGCATCGACAAGGCCAGGATGCCGGCCGCCATTTGCCATTTCTTCTTTTGCATGCTTTTCATTCCCCTGATCGGCCGTTCGCGCGGCCTTTATGTTGTGTATGGACGAGCGCTGTTTCGCGCCCGCGCCATTATGGGTTATCAGGTTAATGTCAGCATTCTTTATTTTGAAGACGGCGCGCCGCTGCGCCCGGCGTTGCCTGATGGCGCGGCCGGCAGCGACACGGCCACCGCCAGCCCGCCCAGGGGCGAGCGCGAGAAGCCCAGGCTGCCCTGGTAGGCCTCGGCCAGGTCGCGCGCGATGGCCAGGCCGAAGCCGGAGCCCGGCCGCGACTCGTCCCAGCGCCGGCCGCGCTCGATGCGCACCGCGACGTCGTCGGGCAGGCCCGGCCCGTCGTCCTCGATGGTCAGCGTGAAGTGGCCGTCGCGGCCGTCGGCGCTGACGCGCACGTGCCGACGCGCCCATTTGCGGGCGTTGTCGAGCAGATTGCCCAGTATCTCGGTGAGGTCGCCGTCGTCGCCCGCGAAGCGGAGCGGCGAGGAAGGCAGCGCCACTTCCCAGCGCAATGCCTGGGCGTCGGGCAGCGTGCGCAGCGCGCGCAGGATGCTTGCCAGTGTCCGGCCGACGTCGGCCGTGGCGCGGCGGCCGACCGCCGCCGTCATGCCGGCCCGGGCACGCGCCAGCGCGCGTTCTACGTGATGCCGCATCAGGTCGACCTGGCCTTCGATCTCGCCGGCCACGCCGGGCTGCCCCTGTCGCCGCGCGTCGCGGGCCATTGCGCCCAGCACCGCCAGCGGCGTCTTCAGGCCGTGCGCGAGATCGCCCGCCTGGGCGCAGGCGCGCTCCAGCGCGGCGTCCTGGAAGGCGATCAGCCGATTGAGGTCGTCGACCACGGGCTGCACCTCGTCGGGCACGTCGCGCGACAGCGTGCGGCGCCGGCCGGCGTGGATGGCCTGCAAGTCGGCGCGCAGCCCGCGAAAGGGCCGCAGCGCCAGGTACAGCAGGCCGGCCATCGCCAGCGCCAGCAGCAGGCCGAGGCCGGCCAGCGCCGGCACCAGCAGTTCCAGGAACGAGCGCCGCTCGGCCGCCAGGTCGGCGTAGTCCAGCGCCACCGTGATTGTCGCCGTGGGAGCGCCGGGCGCGTCGTCCGTCACGATCGTGCGCGACACCGCCAGCAGCGCGGCGTGTTCGGGGCCGTCCAGCCTGTGCCGAACGGGCGCCTCGCCCGGCTGGCCGGGGCGGGCGGGCAGGGCGTAGTCCCACAGCGAACGCGAGCGCAGCGAGCGGCCGGCGGGCGTGTCGATCTGCCAGTACAGCCCGCTGTAGGGCTGGTCGAAACGCGGCTCGGCGGGCACGGCCTCGAGTTCCGGGCGGCCGCCGTCGCCGATGCGCAGCTGGGCCGCCAGCGCCTTGGCGTACAGGCCGAGTTCGGCGGCCGCGCGGCGCTCCATCTGGCGGTCGAAGATCAGCGTCAGGCCGGCGCCGCCCACCGCCAGCGCGAGCGCGATCAGCAGCGCCGCGGCGCAGCCGAGCCGGGCCAGCAGCGACCGGCGGCTCACGATCCGGCGGGAATCAGGTAGCCGTGGCCGCGCCGGGTCTCGATCAGATCGGCGCCCAGCTTGCGCCGCAGGCGCGCCACCAGCGCCTCGACGGCGTTGATGTCGCGCTCGCTGTCGCCCTCGTAGACGTGTTCGAGCAGGTCGGTCTGCGACAGGATGCGGCCGCGGTGGTGCAGCAGGTAGCACAGCAGCCGGTATTCGAGCGCCGACAGCGGCAGCGCGCGCCCGTCGACGGTGGCCTGGCGGCTGCGGGTGTCGACCTCCAGCGGGCCGGCGCGCAGCACCGGCGAGGCCTGGCCGGCGGCCCGCCGGGTGATCGCGCGTACCCGGGCCAGCAGCTCTTCCATCCGGAACGGCTTGGCCAGGTAGTCGTCGGCGCCGGCATCGATGCCTTCGACCTTGTCGCGCCAGCCGTCGCGGGCGGTGAGAATCAGCACCGGCGCGGCCACGCCTTCGGCGCGCAGCCGGCGCAGCACCGTCAGGCCGTCGAGCCGGGGCAGCCCGAGATCGAGCACGATGGCATCGTAGTCTTCGGTGCCGGCGCGGAACCAGGCCGCCTCGCCGTCGCCGGCCTCATCCACCACGTAGTTCGCCTCTTCCAGCCCGGTCCGCAGGTCGGCCGCGATGCGGGGTTCGTCCTCCACCACCAGAATGCGCATTTCCTGACCTCGCCGCCTCAATCCGTCTTCATCTTCAGGATGTCCAGGGTGTTGGCGTCTATTTTCAGCTTCTTGCGGCGGCCATTGGGCGGCAGCACTTTCACTTCGTAGATCCAGCGGCCGTCGTCGTGGTCCAGCTCGATTTCGATGACATCGCCGGGCACCTTGTCGCGTACCGCCTGCAGCACGTCGGACAGCGGCTTGATCTGCCCGCTGACCAGCGCGCGGCGGGCGCAGTCCTGGTCCTTGCCGCAGCCTTGGTCGCGCGCCGCCGCCAGCGCGGGCGGCAGCAGGCACAGCGCGGCGGCGGCCAGCGCCGGCAGCGCGCGGCGGCGCAGCGGGAGACACACGGGATTCGGCATGCCGCGACACTAACAGCTTCTCCTGATATTTCGCTGACGCTGGCGGTCAGGAACGCGGGGCGGCGGGCGCCTAGGATGGCATCCATGCCAACTTCGGACAAGGAGAACCCGATGCGCATTGCCACCGTCCTGCTGGCCGCTTCCACCCTGTTGTCGGCGCCGGCCTTCGCCGGCGAGAAGTGCCCGTACCAGCCGCGCGACAAATGGATGCCGATCGACCAGGCCATCCGCAAGGCCGAGTCTTTCGGCTATGCGGTGCGCGAAGTGGAGGCCGACGACCGCTGCTGGAAGGTCGAGGGCTTCGACCGCAACGGCGCGCGGATCAAGCTGGTGCTCGACCCCGTGACGGGCGAGGTCGTCAAGCCCGCGGCCTGGCTGCCGCCGCGCGCGCAGCAATGAGAGGAGGGCGGGCGATGAGCGACGAGCGGCATTGCGGTGCGGCCGGCCGGCGCGGCTACGCGCCGGGCAGCATCGGCGCCGACCCGGCGCTGTGCGGGCGCATCGACGACGCCTTGCGGCAGGCCGCGGCCGCATGCCGCAGGCGCCATCCGCAAGACGATCCCGCCATCGCGGCGGCCCTGCTCAAGCGCGATTTCGCGATCCCGCCGGGCAGGCCGTGGACGGCGCTGCGCGACTGGCCGGCCTGGCGCGCGCGGGAGGTCCTGAACTACCTCGAAAGCCTGCGCAGCCGCGGCTAGCCGCCCTCGCGGCCCGCCGCGGCGCCCTGCGTTGCAAAAATTTCCTGTCCGACATGGTGTGTGTAAGGAATTGAAAAGCCAGTCCTGCTGCCCCGCTGCGGGGCACGGACAGCGTTACGTTGTGCAAATCTTGGCCATAACCCCTCACAGACACCCCTGCGCCCTTATGCGAATTTGTAGTCACCAGGCTTGGCAGCCTCCCACATGGCGGCCCGGCCTCATGACAAACATCAAAGGGAGTCCGTCATGAAAACCAACCTCATCGCGAAGGTTCTGATCGGCGCCACGCTAGCGGCGTCGGCTGCCGGCTGCGCCAGCTGGGACAGCATGTCTGGCCGCCAGAAGAGCACCGTCGGGGGCGCCGCCCTCGGCGGCGTGGCCGGCGCTGCCGTGAGCGGCGGCAGCGTGCTGGGCACGGTGGGCGGCGCCGCCATCGGCGGCGTCGTGGGCGACCAGGTCGGCAAGCGCCGCTAAGGCGCTCCAGGCACGGGCGCGGCGCGACCGCGCCGCGCCCGTGTGGCCGTCATCAATGCGACGGCATCTCGATCTTGACCTCCAGCACCTCCAGCGTGTCTTGCCGCTCCAGGTGGACCTTGATGTCGTCGGGATCGATCTTCACATACTTGGAAATGACGGCGATCAGTTCTTTCTGCAACTGCGGCAGATAGTCGGACGCGCCGCGGTCCGATCGTTCGTGCGCCAGGATGATCTGCAACCGTTCCTTGGCGACGCCGGCCGAAGCCGTCTTCTTCTGTCCGAGGAAAAAGGAAAGCAGCGACATCGTCATTTCCCTCCGAACAGGCGTTTGAACAGGCCGGGTTTTTCGTAGTCGACGAAGCGCATCGGTTTTTCGTTGCCGAGGTAGCGGTCGACCACGTCCGAGTAGGCCAGCGCGACGTCGGTATCTTTCAGGTGGATGACCGGCAGGCCCTGGTTCGACGCATGGAGCACATTCTCGGATTCGGGAATCACGCCGATCAGCTTGATGCGCAGGATGTCTTCCACGTCCTTGAGCGACAGCATTTCGCCGTCGGCCACGCGCTTGGCGTTGTAGCGGGTCAGCAGCAGAAATTCCTTGACCGGTTCCTCGCCCTGCACGGCGCGCCGCGATTTTGCGGAAAGAATGCCCAGGATGCGGTCCGAATCGCGCACAGACGAGACTTCCGGGTTGGTGACCACCAGCGCATCGTCTGCGAAGTAAGCGGCCATCAACGCGCCGGACTCGATCCCGGCGGGCGAATCGCACACGATGTATTCGAAGTCCATTCCCCGCAGCCCTTCGATCACGCGCTCGACGCCTTCCTGGGTCAGGGCGTCTTTGTCGCGCGTTTGCGAGGCCGGCAGGATATACAGATTCTCGAGTTGCTTGTCGCGGATCAGCGCCTGGTTCAGCGTGGCTTCGCCGTTGATGACGTTGATCAGGTCGTACACCACGCGCCGTTCGCAACCCATGATGAGGTCGAGATTGCGCAGGCCGACGTCGAAGTCGATGACCGCGGTCTTGTGGCCACGCATGGCCAAGCCGGAAGAGAAGCTGGCGCTGGTCGTGGTTTTACCGACGCCGCCTTTGCCTGAAGTCACGACGACAATACGTGCCATGGGTGGGTGGTCCTTTGAAGGTTCTAGATGGCGAGCGATTCGACCAGCAGCTTTTCGCCGTCGAGGCGAACCGTTGCGGGCCGGTTCTGAAGATCGGGGGAAGCCGCGGTGATGCTGCGGTAGACCCCGGCGACCGCGACCAGCTCGGCGTCGAACTGCGTGGCGAAGATGCGGGCGCCGGTGTCGCCGCGCGCGCCGGCGATCGCGCGCCCGCGCAGCGGGCCGTACACGTGCACGTTGCCGTCGGCGATGACCTCGGCGCCGGGGCTGACGATGCCCAGCACGATCAGGTCGGCGTGGCGCGCGTAGATGCGCTGCCCGGAGCGCAGCGGGCGGTCGACGATCAGCGTGGGGCTGGCCGCCGGGGGCTGGTCCAGGGCGATGTCGGCGGCGGGCGTCCGGTCGGCGGCGGCTGCGGTCTTGGCCGGCTGCACGGCGGCATCGGTTTTCGGCTCGGCCGCGGCATCGGCCCCGGTGTTGCCGGAAGCGCCGGCCGGGGCTGCGGCTTCGCCATCGGGCGTGGCGGCGGCCGGTGGCTGCCCTTCGTTTGTCCCTGCCTCGGCCGGCCGTCCCGGCGCGGCAGGCAGCGCGACCTCCGCCAGGCCGGCGGCGCGCGCCGACTCGAGCAGCGCGCCGCGCGCCATCGCGCCGATCGCCGGCAGCTTGTGCGCGGCCAGCGCGCCTACCAGGCGCGGCCAGTCGATGTCCTGTTCCAGCCGGGAAGCGTCGATGACGACGGGTTCGTCGTCGAAGAAGCCGGCGGCGTCCTGCATGCGCCGGTCGAGCGCCTCGATGATGGCCGCCATGTCGGCGCTGTGCAGCACGACGCGGATCGCATACAGCGTGGTGCTCTTGAAGTCGAGGACGGAACTGGCTTCCATGTACGGGCCGGCGGGCGCGGGTGGTGCGTAAAGGCGTGATTCTACCGGGAGCTCAGCCGCAGTGGGGGTTAGCGGTTGTGTCTTGCCGGGCCGGCGGGAGGTATGGGCCGCAGCGGCCCGCGCGGCCCGCAGCCTATTTGCCCCAGGAGTCGCGCAACGTGGTGGTGCGGTTGAACACCGGCGCGGCCGGGGTGGACAGTTCGCGGTCGGCCACGAAGTAGCCGAAGCGCTCGAACTGGTACGAGACGCCCGGCGACGCATCGGTGCCGGGCTCGACGAAGGCCTGCACCACCTCGACCGAATTCGGGTTGAGGAAGGCGAGGAAATCCTTGTCGCCCGCCGCCGGCTGCGGATCGGTGAACAGGCGGTCGTACAGCCGCACCTCGGCCGGCACCGCGGCGGCCGCGCTGAGCCAGGTGATGTTGCCCTTGACCTTGACGCTGTCGGCGCCCGGCGTGCCGCTCTTGGTGTCGGGCAGGTATTCGGCCTGCACTTCGACCACCTTGCCGTCGGCATCCTTGGTGCAGCCGGTGCAGCGGATCACGTAGCCGTACTTCAGCCGCACCTGGTTGCCCGGGTAGAGCCGGAAGAAACCCTTGGGCGGGGTTTCGGCAAAGTCGTCGGCCTCGATCCACAGCTCGCGGCCGAACGGGAAGCTGCGGCGCCCCATTTCTTCGTGGTGCGGGTGGCGCGGCGCCGAGCATTCCTCGCTCTGGCCCTCGGGGTAGTTGGTGATGACCAGTTTGAGCGGGCGCAGCACCGCCACCGCGCGCGGCGCGCGCGGGTCGAGGTCGTCGCGCAGCGATTGCTCGAGCAGGCCGTAGTCGATCCAGGAGTCCGACTTCGATGCGCCGGTGCGTTCGCACAGCAGCTGGATCGCCTCCGGCGTGTAGCCGCGCCGGCGCAGGCCCACCAGGGTCGGCATGCGCGGGTCGTCCCAGCCGTCGACGTGGCCTTCCTTGACCAGCTGCAGCAGCTTGCGCTTGCTGGTGACGATGTAGGTGAGATTGAGCCGCGCGAACTCGTGCTGGCGGGGCAGCGGCCGCGCCAGCAGGCCGAGGTCGGCCAGGTTGTTCAGCAGCCAGTCGTAGAACGGCCGCTGGTCTTCGAATTCCAGCGTACAGATGCTGTGGGTGATGCCTTCCAGCGCGTCTTCGATCGGATGCGCATAGGTGTACATCGGATAGATGCACCAGGTATTGCCGGTGCGGTGGTGCTCGGCATGGCGGATCCGGTACAGCACCGGGTCGCGCAGGTTGATGTTGGGCGAGGCCATGTCGATCTTGGCGCGCAGCGCCATCGCGCCGTCGGGGAGCTTGCCCGCCCGCATGTCGCGCAGCCGCTGCAGCGATTCCCCTACCGGACGGTCGCGCCAGGCCGAATTGGCGCCGGGCTCGGTCAGGGTGCCGCGGGTGGCGCGCATTTCTTCGGCGCTCTGCTCGTCCACGTAGGCCAGGCCGGCCTGGACCAGCGCTTCGGCGGCTTCGTACATGAAGCCGAAATAGTCGCTGGCGTGGTAGTAGTGCTCGGTGCCGTAGGCCTTCCAGTCGTAGCCCAGCCAGTGCACGGCGTCGACGATGCCGTCGACGTAGCGCCGCTCTTCCTTCTCCGGATTGGTGTCGTCCAGCCGCATGTGGCAGACGCCGCCGTAGTCGCGCGCCAGGCCGAAGTTCAGGCTGATGCTCTTGGCGTGGCCGATGTGCAGATAGCCGTTCGGCTCGGGCGGGAAGCGCGTGCGGATGCGCGCCGGGTCGGGCGGCGCGCCGTTCTGTACCGAGGCAGGGCCGGGATGGCCGGCCCAGCGCTTGCCGGCATAGCGGCCGGAGGCCAGGTCGGCTTCGACGATGTGCCGGAGGAAGTTGGTGGCGGGGGCCGGAGCGGGTTTGGAAGGTGCGGTCATTGATGAAGTCGTTGGCGGCGATGCCCTTCAGGGATTTTGCCATGAATCGCGGCGGCGCCCGCCGGGGCGGCCTGCCCGCGGCTCTCAGGCCTTGGCTGGCGCCCCGGCGAGGGTTTCCTCGACCGCCTCGCGCAGCGCCGCCAGCGGCCGGCTGTCGGCGTCGCTGGCGCGGGTGACCAGCACGAAGCGCAGCACCGGGGCGTCGGGCAGCGCCAGCACCCGTACCGGGAACGCGGTGCGGATGCCCGGCTCGGACAACTGCACCAGCGAGACCCCCAGCCCGGCGCTGACCATCGCCATGATCGCCCGCACGGCGTCGAGCTCGAGCGTGCCGAACTTGTTGCGCACGCGGGCATTGAGGTAGCGCGCGGCGGCGCGGCCGGCGATGGAGCGGCCGTCGTAGCGGATCCATTCGTGGCGAGCGAACAGCGCCGGCAGCGCGGTTTCGGTTTCGGCCGGCGGCACCACCAGCGACAGCGGGCAGCGCATCACCGGATGCCAGCGCAGCCGGGACGAGCCGCCGGTTTCGGGCTGCGCCACGATGGCGCCATCGATTTCGCCGGCCTTGACGGCATGCGTGAGGTCGGCGCTGCGGCCGCGGCAGGGGTGTACCCGCAGCCCCGGATAGCGCTGCCGCACCAATTGCAGCGTGCCGGGCAGCACCAGGGACTGCATCGATTCGATCACGCCCAGCCGCAGGCTGCCCTCGACCCGCGGGCCGGTGGTGCGGCGCAGCGCCTCCAGTTCGCCGCGCGCCCGCTGCATCACGGCCGACACCTCGAACGCCAGCGGCAGCGGCTTGACCTGCAGGCCCGAGCGGTCGAACAACTGCTGGCCCAGGTAGGACTCGAGCTGCTTCATCTGCACGCTGACGGCGCTGGCGGTGAGGTTCGCCTCGCGCGCGGCGGCGGCGATGGTGCCGTAGCGCAGCACCGCTTCCAGCATCGCGAAAGCCTCTATCTTCATGAATTTTTTTTGATTCCCGTTTTAATAAAAACCGATATTAATTCACGTATGGGCTCCGTAGAATTTGCCATCATGAAAACCCAAACCCTGAGACAACGCCTGCAACGCACGCCCGCGCTGCTGGCCCCCGGCGTCTACGATCCCCTGACCGCACTGATCGCCGAGCGCGCCGGCTTCGAAGCCGTGTACCTGTCGGGCGGCGCGGTGGCCTACACCCAGCTCGGCCGTTCCGACATCGGGCTGACCACCGCCAGCGAAACCGCCAACGTGCTGGCCCGCATGGCCGACCGCGTGCAGGTGCCGATCATCGTCGACGGCGACAACGGCTACGGCAACGCGCTGAACACCCAGCGCACGGTGCGCGATTTCGAACGCGCCGGCGCGGCCATGATCCAGCTCGAAGACCAGTCCTTCCCGAAGCGCTGCGGCCACCTGGAAAGCAAGACGCTGATCCCGGCCGCCGAAATGTGCGGCAAGCTCAAGGCCGCGCTCGACGCCCGCCACGACGGCGACACCCTGATCATGGCGCGCACCGACGCCGTGGCCGTCGAGGGGCTGGAGGCCGCGCTCGAACGCGCCGAGGCCTACCTGGCCTGCGGCGTGGACGCGCTGTTCGTGGAGGCGCTGCGCTCTGCCGAGCAGATGGACCTGGCCTGCGGCCGTTTCGCCGCGCGCACGCCGATGCTGGCCAATATGGTGGAAGGCGGCAAGACCCCGGTCCAGAGCGTGGACGAACTGGGCGCGCGGGGTTTTCGCATCGTCATCTTCCCCGGCGGCACCGCGCGCTTCGCCGCCCGCCAGCTGCAGGACTACTACCAGAGCCTGCAACGGCACGGCACCACGCAGCCGATGCAGGACAAGATGTTCGATTTCGACGAGCTCAACGCGCTGATCGGCACGCCGGAACTGCTGGCGGCCGGGCGCCGCTACGCCGGCTAGGCGCCGGCCGCAGGGGGCGGCCGGCCACGACATTCAAAAAAGGAGACACCATGAAAACCGGAATCGTCGCGCGATCGCTGCTTGCCCTGGGCCTGGGCAGCGCCGCCGCGCTGGCGCATGCCGCCTACCCCGACAAGCCGCTGCACCTGATCGTGCCCTATCCACCCGGCGGCAACATCGACGCCACCGCCCGCATCGTGGCCAACGGCCTGTCGGCCGAGCTGGGGCAGACGGTGGTGATCGAGAACCGCGCCGGGGCCTCCGGCATGCTGGGCGCGGAAGTGGTGGCGCGTTCGGCGCCCGACGGCTACACCATGCTGCTGGCCTCCAGCGGCGCGCTGGCGCCGGTGAAGGCGATCAACCCGTCGATGAAGCTCGATCCCGACAAGGATTTCGCGGCGGCCGGCTCGATCGCCCGCGCGCCGCTGATGCTGGTCGTCGGCCCCAGCGTGCCGTCGCGCAACGTGAAGGAATTCATCGCCTACGCCAAGGCGCGGCCGGGCAAGCTGACCATGGCCTCGGCCGGCACCGGCGGCAACGGGCACCTGACGGGCGAGCTGTTCCAGAGCATGAGCGGCACCAGGTTCCTGCACGTGCCGTACAAGGGCGGCGGCCAGGCCATGGCCGACCTGATCGGCGGCCAGACCGACCTGACCTTCGTGCAGCCGGCCTCCGCGCTGTCGCAGATGGCCTCGGGCAAGCTGCGCGCGCTGGGCGTGACCACGCTCAAGCGTTCGAGCGTGGTGCCCGACGTGCCGACGCTCGACGAATCCGGCCTGCCGGGCTTCGAGGCCAGCACCACCACCGGCCTGCTGTTTCCCGCCGGCACGCCGAAAGACGTGCTCGGCAAGGTCAACGCCGCGCTGGTGAAGGTGCTGAAGATGCCGGACACCCGCAAGCAGTTCGAGCAGCTCGGCTCCGACGTGATGGAAGGAAGCGAAGATTTTTCGCGCATCGTGAGCCTGGAGATAACGCAATGGTCGAAGGTGATCCGCGACGCCGACCTGAAGATGCCTTGATGAAGGCCGCCGCGCGTCCGGCCGGCGGCGACCCGGCGGAATCGCCGCCCCAGGGGCTGCCGCCCGCCGCCCACCCGCGCCGGCCGCGCCACGCGCTGCCGCCGGGCGCCACCGACTGCCATTGCCATCTTTACGAAGATCCGCAGCGCCATCCGCTCAACGGCGCCCGCTCGTACACGCCCGCCGTCGCCACGCTGCGCCAGTACCTGGCGATGTGCGCCGCCGTGGGACTGGAGCGCACGGTGCAGGTCAGCGCCAGCGTGTACGGCTTCGACAACTCGGTCACGCTCGGGGCGATCGCCGCGCTCGGCCAGCAGCGGGCGCGCGGGGTGGCCGGACTGCCGCCGGATGCTCCGGCCGCCGAATTGGAACGGCTGCATGCCGCCGGCATCCGCGGCGTGCGGCTGTCGACCAGCGTGAAGGGCTACGGCGGCACCGACGCCATCGGCGCGATGGCCGGACGCATCCGGCCGTTCGGCTGGCACCTCCAGGTGCACGTGCGCGGCACGCAGGAACTGGCGGCGCTGGAAGACCAGCTGCTGCGCACCCAGGTGCCGCTGGTCTTCGACCACATGGGCTGCGTGCGCGGCGGCGAGGGCGTGGCCCATCCCGGCTTCCAGGCGCTGCTGCGCATTTTGCAGCGGCGCGACGACTGCTGGGCCAAGATCTCCAGCTGGTATCGCCGTTCCGACAGCGGCGGCCCCGACCACGCCGACATGCGTCCGCTGGTACAGGCGCTGGTGGCGGCCCGGCCCGAGCGCCTGCTGTTCGGCACCAACTGGCCCCACCCGCGGCTGTTCGACGCGGCGCGCATGCCCGACGACGGCGCCCTGGTCGACCAGTTCTGCGACTGGGTGCCCGACGCGGCGGTGCGCCGCCGCATCCTGGTGGACAACCCGTCCACGCTGTATTTCTCCAACTGAAGGAGGCCGGCCATGGACGACCGATCCGGTCCGCGAGGCCTGTTCGACAAGCTGTGGGATGCCCACGTGATCGCCGAGCGCGAGGATGGCGCCAGCCTGGTTTGGGTCGACCGCCACTACGTGCAGGAAGGTTCGTTCCATGCCTTCAACAAAATGCGCGCGCGCGGCGAACGCGTGGCGCGGCCCGACCTGACGGTGGCCATCGCCGACCATTACGTGCCGACCCGCGGCCCGGCCGAGCCCGGCGGCGAGCTGGCGCGGATGATGGCGCAGCTGGCCGGCAACGCCCGCGAAAGCGGCATCCGGCTCTACGAAATGGGCCATCCCTGGCAGGGCATCGTGCACGTGGTCGGGCCCGAGCTGGGCATGACGCTGCCCGGCCTGCTGGTGGTGGAGGGCGACAGCCATACCTCGACCCACGGCGCGCTCGGCGCCTGGGCCTTCGGGGTCGGCGCCTCGGAGGTGGCCCACGTGCTGATGACGCAGACGCTGTGGCAGAAGAAGCCGCGCCGCATGCGGGTGCGGGTGGACGGCGCGCTGCCGGCCGGCATCACCGCCAAGGACCTGGCGCTGACCGTGGTGGCCCGCGTGGGCGCCGCCGGCGCCACTGGCCACGTGATCGAATACGCCGGCGCGGCGGTGCGCGGCCTGAGCGTGGAAGGCCGGCTCACGCTGTGCAATATGTCGATCGAATGCGGCGCGCGCTGCGGCATGGTGGCGCCCGACGAGGCCACCGTCGAATACCTGCGCGGCCGGCCCTTCGCGCCGCGGGGCGACGACTTCGAGCGCGCGGCCGCGCAATGGCTGGCGCTGGCCGGCGACGCCGACGCGCCATTCGAACGCGAGCTGCTGCTGGACGCCGCCGAGATCGCGCCCACCGTGACCTGGGGCACGACGCCGGAAGACGCGCTGCCGGTGACCGGCACCGTGCCCGACCCGGCCCGCGCCGGCGATCCGGCCCGCGCCGGCCACATCCGCGACGCGCTCGACTACATGGGGCTCGCGCCCGGCATGCCGATCGGCGAGATCGCCATCGACCGCGTCTTCATCGGCTCGTGCACCAACGCCCGCATCGAAGACCTGCGCGCCGCCGCCGCCGTGCTGGCCGGGCGCCGCAGCAAGGTGCCGGGGCTGGTCTCGCCCGGCTCGACCCAGGTGCGGCTGCAGGCCGAGCAGGAAGGGCTGGACCGCGTGTTCGCGGCCGCCGGCCTGGAATGGGGCGGCTCGGGCTGTTCGATGTGCGCCGCGATGAACGGCGACATGCTGGCGCCGGGCGAGCGCTGCGCCAGCACCACCAACCGCAATTTCAAGGGCCGCCAGGGCCTGGGCTCGCGCACCCACCTGATGTCGCCGGCGATGGTGGCGGCGGCCGCCGTGGCCGGGCGCCTGGTGGACGTGCGCACGCTGACCGGAGAACGCTGATGGAACCCTTCGTGCGCCTGGAGTCGGGGGCCTGCGCGCTGCCGCAGATCAACATCGATACCGACCAGTTGCTGCCGGCGCGTTTCATGAAGCAGCCGCGCCAGCCGGGGGCGGGCTACGACCGCTTCCTGTTCCACGACCTGCGGCGGCGGCCCGACGGCAGCCTGGATCCCGCTTTCCCGCTCAACGATCCGCGCAACGCCGGCGCGCGCATCGTCGTGGCGCGCCGCAATTTCGGCAGCGGTTCGTCGCGCGAGGCCGCGGTCTACGCGCTGGTCGACGCCGGCGTGCGCTGCGTGATCGCGCCTTCGCACGGCGACATCTTCGCCTCCAACGCGGTCAACAACGGCCTGCTGCCGGCGCGGCTGGGCGAGTCGGAAACGGAAGAACTGCTGGCGCTGCTGGCGCCGGGCGGCGTGCGCGCCGAGGTGGACCTGCAAGCCTGCGCCATCCGCGCCGCCGGCCGCAGCTTCGCCTTCGCGATCGATCCGGTCTGGCGCGTGCGGCTGCTCAACGGCTGGGACGACATCGACATGACGCGCCGATTCGCCGACGGCATCGCCCGCTGGGTGGCCGCCGACCGCATCGCGCGGCCGTGGGCGCAGCAGATGCCGGAGGCGGCGCCGTAGGGCCGGGCGCGCAGGCCGCGCGGCCGCCGGATCGACGCGCGCGATGCGCGGGCCAGTGAGCCTCGCGCGTGGCGCGGACGCGGCCGTCGCATAGAACGCGACCGGCGGGGCTTTCCCGGCCGGTCTCCACCATCGAGGAGCACATCATGCAAGAACGGACGATCCGGCGCGCAGCGACCGACCCCGAAGGACCCACCGGCCGCCTGGCCACCTGGCTGGCGGACTTCCGCCTGGACCAGGCCCCGGCCTCGGCCCGCGCGCGCGCCAAGGCGCTGACGCTGGACGGCATCGCCTGCGCCATCGTCGGCGCGCAGTTGCCGTGGTCGCGGGTGGCGGCCGACATCGTCCGCCGCTTCGAGGGCGGCGGCGACCGCACCATTGTCGGCTGGGGCGCGCGCACCACCGCGCCGGCCGCGGCGCTGCTGAACTCCACCTTCATCCAGGGCTTCGAGCTGGACGACTACCACCTGCTGGCGCCGCTGCACAGCGCCTCCATCGTGCTGCCGGCGCTGTGGGCCGCGGCCGAAGGCATGGAACGCATCGGCGGCGCACGCTTCCTGGAAGCGGCCATGGCCGGCTACGAAACCGGGCCGCGGGTCGGCAAGGCGCTGCGCGGCGGCCAGATGCTGTCGCGCGGCTGGCACTCGGGCTCGGTGTTCGGCCCGCACGCGGCCGCCGCCGCGGCCGGCAAGTTGTACGGGCTGGACCCGGCCCGCTTCGAAGACGCCCTCGGCATGGCGGCCACCCAGGCAGGCGGCCTGATGGCGGCCCAGTACGAGGCCATGTCCAAGCGCATGCACCACGGCTTCGCGGCGCGCAACGGGCTGTACGCGGCGGTGCTGGCCGACGGCGGCTACACCGGCATCAAGCGCGTGTTCGAACGCGAGTACGGCGGCTTTTTGTCTACCTTCGGCGAAGGCCACGACCCCGACGCCTCGCAGATCTGCGCCGGGCTCGGCAGCCAGTGGGAAGTGGAAAGCATCGTCATCAAGACCTACGCCACCCAGGGCAGCAACCACGCGCCGGTGGACGCGCTGTTCGACGTCGGCCGCCAGCGCGCGCTGAAGGCCGACGAGATCGAAAGCATCGAGGTCGACGTCACGCACTCGGTGTACCACCACGCCTGGTGGGAGGCCGAACGGCCGCTCACGCCGATCGGCGCGCAGATGCACATCGGCTACACGCTGGCGGTGGCGCTGCTGGACGGCACCGTGATGGCGGCCCAGTACGCGCCCGGCCGCATCGACGCCGACGACGTCTGGAAGCTCCTGCCGCGCATCCGCGTGCGCCACGAACCGGCCTTCGACGCGCTGGGCCCGGCGCGCCGCGGGCGGGTGCGGATGGCCGTTGCCTTCACCGACGGCCAGCGCATCGTGGTGGACCGCACCGGCTCGAGGGCGGTGGAAACGCCGTCCGACAACGATGCCGTGGCCCTCAAGTACCGGGCGCTGACCGCCGGGCTGATCGATCCGGACCGCCAGGCGAAGATCGAGGCGATGGTGCGCGCGCTGGAAGACCTGGATGACGTACGCGAACTGATCGCGCTGCTGGCACCGCCGTGCCGCGGCGCGTTCGATTGACGCCGTTCCCGTCCGGGCGCAGCTGCCGCGCTGCGAGCGGCCGGATGGGCGGCGCCGCCCCGGCGGCCCCGGCCGTCGGAGGGGCGGGAAGGGTCAGCGCCCGAGGAAGCGCGGCGGGCGCTTTTCGGCGAAGGCCTTGCGGCCCTCGATGCGGTCTTCGCTCTGGTAGAGCAGGCCGAAGGCGCATCGCTCGGCGTCCATGGCGGCGTCCATCGGCATGTCCTGTCCTTGCAGCACCATGCGCTTGACGGCGCGCACCGACAGCGGCGCGTTGGCGGCGATGCGCGCGGCCAGCGTGGCCGCCGCTTCGCGCAGTCCGGCCTGCGGCAGGACGCGGCTGACCAGGCCGATGCGCAAGGCCTCGGCCGCGTCCACGCGGTCGCCGGTCAGCAGCATCATCATCGCATCGGAACGGCCGATGTAGCGCGGCAGCCGCACCGTGCCGCCGGCGCCGGGCATGCTGCCCACGCGCACTTCGGACAGCGCGAATTGCGCGTTCTCGGAGCAGATGCGGATATCGCAGGCGAGCGCCAGTTCCATGCCGCCGCCCATGCAATAGCCGTTGACGGCGGCGATCATGGGCTTGTCGGTGCGCAGATTGGCGATCAACGAGCCCGCGCCCGGCACGTCGCCGTAGATCTGCTGGGCCGGCGTTTCCGGCGGCGGCAGCGTTTTCTTCAGGTCGGAGCCGGTGCAGAACGCCTTCTCGCCGGCGCCGGTCACCACCGCGACGCGGATCCCGGGATCTGTGCGGATGCGGTCCCAGGCGGCGAACAGTTCGAGCCGCATCTCGGGATCGACCGAGTTCATCGCCTCCGGCCGGTTGAGGACCACGGTGGCGACGTAGTCCTGGACGGCAATGTCGACATTGGCCACGGATATCTCTCCTATCGTTGATGTGCTTGCGGCGCGTAGCGGCGGGTTCAGCTCAGTGCGCCGTCGGCTTCCAGGGCGGCGATTTCGTCGTCCGCAAGGCCGAGCAGCTCGCGGCAGACCTCGCGCGTATGCTGGCCGAGCAACGGCGCGGGCCGGCGCACGCCAGGCGGCGCATGGCGCATGCGGAACGGCTGCGCGTTGTAGAGCGAGGGCCCCATTTCGGGATGGTCGAGGGTAAGCCAGTGGCCGCGATGGGCGAGCTGGGGGTCGGCGATGACGTCGGCCGCCGTGCTGACGGGCATGGCCGGGATGCCCGCCGCTTGCAGCGCCGCAGCCAGCGCCGGGGCTTCGAAGCGTCGCGTTTCCGCCGCCAGCCGTTCGTCGATACACGCGCGGCGGGCGCGCCGGCCGGCGGCCTCGCCCAGCGCCGGGTCGTTCATCCAGGCCGGCGCGTCAAGCGCGCGCACCAGCGCCGCCCACTGCGCATCGTCGTGAATGCCGATCGCGATCCAGCGATCCTGCCCCTGGCAGGGGTAGGCGCCGTAGGGCGCGGCTTCGTCGCGGCTGGCGTTGCCCGCGGGCTGCGGATCGTGTCCGTTGACGGTGTACTCCATCACCGCCGGGCCGAGCAGGGCCACGGTGGGCTCGGTCTGCGCCATGTCGATGTACTGCCCCTGCCCGGTGCGCCGGCGGTGGCGCAGCGCGGACAGCACCGCGAACGCCGCATGGCAGGGGTTGGGCAGGTGGTCGGGATAGTTGGTGCCGGTGCCGGCCGGCTCGCGGCCGGGCAGTCCGGTCAAATGCTGGATGCCCGTGACCGCGGCCATCGTGGAACCGTAGCCGAGATAGCCTTTCTCGGGGCCGGTGGCGCCCTGCATCGACATCGCCAGATAAATGATGTCGGGCCGGATGCGCCGCACCGCCTCGTAGCCCAGGCCGAAACGGTCCATCACGCCGGGCGTGAAGTTGTTGGCGATCACGTCGCTCTGCGCGATCAGGCGCGAAACGAGTTCCAGCGCGCGCGGATGCTTCATGTTGAGCGTCAGGCTGCGCTTGCCGGAATTGCGGTCGGCGAAATAGCCGCTGCGATTGACGCCCTTGACGCCGTCCTTGTAGGGCGCGGCCAGGCGCAGCGAATCGATGCGGCCGGTGCTTTCGATCTTGACCACGTCGGCGCCGGCGTCGGCCAGCAGCTTGGTGGTGTACGAACCGGCGCCGATCCAGGTGAAGTCGGTCACGCGGATGCCCGCCAGCGGGGCGTCGGCGGCGGACGCAGCGGTGTTGGCCATCAGATCACTCCTTCTGCGGCGAGCGCCGCCCGCCGTTCGGCGCCGAGGCCCAGCGCGCCGTACACGGCGTCGTTGTCCTGGCCCGGCGTGGGCGCGGGATTGCGCAGCCGCCACGGCGTGGCGGCGAGGCGGTAGGGGGCGCCGGGCATGCGGATCGGCCGGTCGGTGGCCGGGTGCGACACTTCCACGAAGTAGCCGCGCGCGGCCAGCTGGCGGCTGGCGGCCAGGTCGGCCGGCGTCTGGATGGCCGCCACCGGCACGTGGCGGCGCTGGCCTTCCGCGTAGAGCCGCGCCTTGGATTGCCCGCGCGCCCAGGTGCCGAACACTTCCATGAAAATGCCCTTGGCCTCGTCGGACTGGAGATACTCGGTGCGGGTCCATTCCTCGCCTCGCAGGCGCTCCAGGCCGGGCACGCCGTCGTCGGCCAGCCACTGGAGCGTCAGCTCCCAGAACCGGTTGGCGCCGATCCCGCCGGCCATCATGTACACATAGCCGTCGGCACAGGCGTAGACGCCGGTGCCGGCGAAGCGCTGCCGGCCCGCCGTGCGCTTGCGGATGGTGCCTTCCAGGTCGTAGAACTGCACCGCGTTCTCCATCGCCAGGACCATGCATTCCTGCATCGAGACGTCGACGTGGTCGCCCTGGCCGCTGCGCTCGGCGCGCGTCAGCGCCAGCATCGAGGCCACCGCGCCGAACATCGACACGCCGGCGTAGCCCTGCTCGCCATAGGCGCCCACCGGCGGGCTGTCGGGGTAGCCGCCCAGGTAAAGGAAGCCGCCGGAGGCGATGCCGGCCAGGTCGTCGGCCTCGAAGGCGGCGTAGGGGCCGCTCTGGCCGTAGCCGGTCAGGCTGGTCATCACCAGCGCGGGGTGCTCGGCCGCCAGCGCGTCGTAGCCGCAGCCCAGCGCCGCCAGCCGGCCAGGCTTTTCGCATTCGAGGAACAGGTCGCAGCCGGCGACGAGTTCGCGCAGCAGCCGGGCGCCCTGGGGGCGGGTCCAGTCGAGCGTGATGCTGCGCTTGCTGGTATTGAGGTAGGTGAACGACAGGCTGTGCGTGGCGCCGCCGGTGGCGCCCGGCACGCCGCCGATGTGCGGGCCGAACGCGCGAGTGGCGGCGCCGCCGGGCGGTTCGACCAGGATCACGTCGGCGCCCAGTTCGGCGAACATCTTGCC
Source organism: Pigmentiphaga soli (assembly GCF_039541095.1). NCBI lineage: Bacteria > Pseudomonadati > Pseudomonadota > Betaproteobacteria > Burkholderiales > Alcaligenaceae > Pigmentiphaga > Pigmentiphaga soli. The sequence goes on along the minus strand of NZ_BAABFO010000004.1, from coordinate 250,425 downwards.
GCAGTAGTGGCCCAGCGGGCTGGCGAGCTCGAGCACTTTGAGGCCGGCGAGGGCCTGCGGCGCGTCGGGGAGCGGAGAGAAGGAATCAGGCACGGAAAATCCCAGCAAAACACGAATGCGTCAGGGGCGCAGGGTGTCGACCAGCGCGGCGATGTCGGGGCAGCGCTCCAGCTCGCGCAGCTGGGCGAAGGCCCGCTCGGCGACGTCGGCGGACAGCCGGGCGGAGGCGGCGCAGTCGGTGAACTTCGCCTCGATGTCCTGCCAGCTCAGTTCGCGCGATGGATGGCCAGGGGCCTTGTCCACCCGCAGCGCGGCCCGGCGGCCGTCGCGCAGCTCGAGTTCGACCGTGACCCAGCCGCGGCTGCCGGAGCTGCGGCTCTCGTAGGCCGGGTCGCCGAGGTCGCGGCACGATTCGTCTTCGCGCGCGTCGATGCGGTCGTACAGGGCCGCGATGGCGGGCCGGTTGACGGCTTCGTCGGTGAAGGTGCCGAGCGTATAGCGGCCGTCGAGCAGGCCGGCCGCCAGCGGATAGTGGAGGCTGAACTTGCCTTGCAGGCCGGTGACCGGGCGCGGATAGGTCAGCACCAGCATGCCGCCCGGCGGCATCCGGCAGGTCAGCCGGGCCACGTCGTCGGCGCTGGCGCCGAGCTGCTCGCGCAGCCGCAGGACGGCGTCCATGGCGCGATGCGAGGCGTAGCAGCAGGCGAACTTCTTGAGGGCGATGCCGGGATCGCTGACCACCCATGCGTCGCTTGCGAGCGCGTCGATCGCCACCTGCGGATCGGACTCCTTCACGCCGTAGGCGGCATAGAAGCCGGCTCGCGTCTCGAGGACGTCTTCGGCGGCCTCGAAGCCGCTGGCCGCCAGCCGCACGGCCGCCAGCGCGTTGCGCGCGGCCAGTCCGGTGTGCAGCGGCTTGGTCATGGTGCCGAAGTTGCGGCGTACGCCGCTGGCCATGGACGCGGCGATGCCGATCGCGATGCGGGTGCGCGCCTCGTCCAGCCGCCAGGCCTTGGCCAGCGCCGTCACCGCCGAGAAGGTGCCAAGCGTGCCGGTGCCGTGGAAGCCGCGCTGGTAGTGGCCCACGGTGATGCCTTGGGCGATGCGCGCGCCGGCCTCGACGCCCACCACGTAGGCCTCGACGAAGGCGGCGCCATCGAGCGGGTGCGCGGCGAGGTCGGCAATCAGCGCCGCGACGATGATGGCGCTGGGGTGCGCCGGCATCATCGACAGCACGTCGTCGAAGTCGAGCGCGTGGCCGAAGGTGCCGTTGACCAGCGCCGCCGCCTCCGGCGGCGCGCGCCGGGCCGTACCCAGGATGGGGGCGCCGCCGGTCCCGGCCGGGCCGTCGAGGTCCAGATAGCGCGCCAGCGGCTCGCTGACCTCGCTGTTGGCGCCCGCCAGGATCACTGCGAAGGTGTCGGCGATGACTTTGCGCGCCTTGTCGAGCGCGTCGGGCGGAAACTGCGCGGCATTCGCCTGGGCGACGAAGCGGGCAACCTGTTCGGTCAAGGCAGGCGGAGGAGAGGACCCGGTATCGTGCTGAGCTGTCATAGTCGGGAAAGGGAATCAGTGGGTTCCATGATGCGGGATGCAAGGCGCGTGGAACGCTCGCTGCGCATGTAGAGGCGCCAGTCTATTACGGGATAAACTGGCGATGAACAGATGCCCCACTTTCTTTCGTTCCATACAATGGGAAATCCAGAAAAGGCCCCGGCCATCCCCGGAACGCAGCTGATCCAGCGCATCGCGCTGCTGCTGCGCGTGCTGGCCCTGCACAACCGCACCGGCGCGCGCCTGGTCGAACTGTGCAGGGATACCGGCCTCGAACGCTCGACCGTTCACCGCGTCCTGCAAGGCCTGATCGCCGAAGGCATGGTGGTCCAGGAACACCGCTCCAAGCTGTACCGGCTCGGTCCGGCGGTGTACGAACTGGGGCTGGCCGCCGCGCCTCGCGCGCAACTGCGCGATCTGTGCCAGCCCATGCTGATGGCGGTGGCGGAGCAGACGGGCGATACGGTATTCCTGAGCGAACGCGTGGGCTTCGACGGCGTCTGCCTGGACCGCAAGGACGGCAGCTATCCCATCAAGGCCTTCGTCCTGGAGCCGGGCCGGCGGCGCCCGCTGTCGGTGGGCTGCGGCAATCTGTCGATGCTCAGCGCGATGGCCGACGACGAAGTGGAGCGCATCTGCCGGGCCAACGCGACGCGGGTGGCCGAACGCTATCCGCGCCTGACGCCGGAAGTCCTGGGCGAACGCATCGCCGCGACGCGCAGGCAGGGCTATGCGTACACCGAGGTGCTCGAAACGGTGGGCGTCAGCTCGGTGGGCATCTGCATCCGCGATGCGGCGCGCCGGCCCATCGCGGCACTGAGCGTGTCCAGCATTACCGCGCGGCTGAGCGGTCCGCGCGTGGTCGAGACAGTGGCCTTCCTCCAGGAAGCCGTGCGAGAGATCGAAACCCGGCTGCCCGAAATGGCGTCGGAGACGCCCCGGCGTTGACCCGCCCGCTTGCCGGGACCCCGGCGGTCTGCTCTCCACAAAATGTCCACGATGTGGGATTTCTTCCGGTCCGGCCGCTCTGGCACTGAAAAAGTCCAAATAAACGCCAGGGCGAAGCCCTTCCGGCAACGCAAAAAAGAGTCCACGTAGTGGCATTCCGATAGCGTGCGTTCGAGCATCGCGGAGACAATGCGGCCGTGGCGCCGGCAAGGCATTCGCCCGCATGGCCGGCTCGACAGGAGGAGAGGCAGCAATGACACTGACCGAACGGATGGCGCGCTTCGCCGCCGAAACGCCCACGGGCGACATACCCGCGAACGTGCTTGTCGCCGCCCGCGATGCGGTCATGGACACCATCGGCGTGGCGTTGCCCGGCAGCCGGGAAGACGCCGGCGGCATCGCGCTGGCCTGGGTCGAAGAACAGGGCGCGCGGCCGCGCGCGACGGTCTGGGGGCGCAGCATCGCCACCTCGCCGGCCGAGGCGGCTTTCGCCAACGGCATCGCCGCCCATGCGCTCGACTTCGACGATAGCCTGCCGACCCTGCGCGGCCATCCGAGCGGCCCGATGGTATCGGCCGCGCTGGCGGTGGGCGAGGCGGTTTCGGCTTCCGGCGCCGAGCTGCTGGCCGCCTATGCCGTGGGACTGGAGATCGCCGGCAAGCTGGGCCGCGCGCTGGGCGATGGCCATTACCTGCGCGGCTGGCACACCACCGCGACCGCCGGCGTGCTGTCGTGCGCCACCGCCGCCGGCCGGCTGTACGGGCTGGACGCCGCCGGCATGCGAACGGCATGGGGGCTGGCCGCCTCGCAAATGACCGGGCTGGTGCGCAATTTCGGCACCATGACCAAGCCCTTCCACGTCGGCCAGGCCGCGCGCGCCGGCGTGCTGTCGGCATGGCTGGCCCGCAGGGGCTTCACTGCCGACGTCTCGATTTTCGACGGCCGCAACAGCGTGCTGCACACCTATGCGGGCGACGACGCCGCGGACCTGGGCGGCCTGCTCGAACGGCTCGGCGCGCCGTGGGAAATCCTCGAGCCCGGCATCAGCGTCAAGCGCTGGCCGTGCTGCTACTGCAACCACCGTCCGATCGCCGGCCTGCTGGCCATGCGCGCCGAGCACGGCCTGCGCGCCGACGAGGTCGAGCGCATCGACGTCGGCTTCATCGAGGGCACCGACGCCGCGCTGATCAGCAGCAACCCCGCCACCGGGCTGGAGGGCAAGTTCAGTATCGAATACGTGGCGGCCGCCACGCTGCTCGACGGCAAGGTGGGCCTGGAAACCTTCGGCGACGAGATGGTGCAGCGCCCGCAGGCGCGGGCGCTGATGGCCAAGGTGCGCCGCCACCGCATTCCCGCTTCCGCGGTGGCGCCCGGCGCGCCGGTATTCGCCGACGTTGCCGTGTCGACCGCGCGCGGCCGCTTCGAAACCCGCATCGACCGCGCCCCGGGTTCGCGCGACGCGCCGATGACGCCGGCCGATCGGGCCGACAAATTCATGGATTGCGCGCTGCGGGTGCTTGCGCCCGGCCGCGCCGAACAGCTGCGTTCGCTCCTCGCCCGATGCGAGCAGCTGCAAGACGTGGGCGAACTCGCGCGGGCCACCGCGGCCTGAGCCCGTCCTTTCCATCATTGCATCTCAACGACCTGTCAGGGTGGAGGCATAGTCCGACATGGATACTCAAAGAAGGCGATTCAATCAACTGGGCGTCGCCGCGGCCGCGCTGGCCGCCGCGCCGCAGGTGCGGGCCCAGCGCGACCCCGCCGCGAACTTCCCGTCGCGGCCCGTGCGCCTGATCATTCCGTTCGCCCCGGGCGGCGGCACCGACATCGTCGGCCGCGCCATCGGCGACAAGCTCGGCCAGGAGTGGGGCCAGCCGGTAGTGGTCGAGAACAAGGCGGGCGCCAACGGCACCATCGGCGCCGACATGGTGGTCAAGTCGCCGCCCGACGGCTACATGATGTGCATGTTCACCGCCAGCCATTCGGTCAACGTGACCCTGCAAGGCAAGCAGCAGCCCTACGACCTGTTCAAGGATTTCGCGCCGCTCAGCCTGCTGGCGGTGCAGCCGTACATCCTGGTGGTGCGTCCCGGCCTGCCGGTCAAGTCGGTGGCCGACCTGGTCGCGCTGGCCAAGGCCAAGCCCGGCACCATCAATTTCGGCTCGTCGGGCGTGGGCGGACTGATCCACCTGTGCGGCGAGCTGTTCCAGGCACGCGCCGGCATCAAGCTGGCGCACATCCCGTACAAAGGCGGCTCGCAGGCGATGATGGACGTGATCGCCGGCAACATCGATATGATGTTCACCAGCCTGAACCAGTCCAAGACCTACATCGACGCCGGCCAGCTGCGCCTGCTGGCGGTCACCTCGGCCAAGCGTTCGCCGGTGGCGCCCGACATCCCGACCATGCAGGAAGCCGGCGTGCCCGACTACGAGGTCGAGTCGTGGTACGGGCTGGCGGCGCCGGCCGCGGTGCCCAAGCCCATCCTGGCCAAGCTCAACACATCGATCGACCGCGTGCTCAAGCTGCCCGACGTTCGCGAGCGGCTGGCCGCCGACGGCTCGACGCCGGTGGGCGGCTCGGCCGAGCGCTTCGGCACCTTCCTGCGCAACGAAGTGGAGAAGTGGCGCGCGCTGATCGACCAGGTCGGCATCCCGGTGGGTTGAGCCCCGGCAGGCCCCGCGGCCCGCCGGGTTCAGGCAGCCGCCACCGGCAGCGCGATCTCCACCAGCAACCCGCCCTGGGGCCCCTGCAGCAGCGCCACCGTGCCGCCGTGGGCGCGCGCGATCGCGTCGACCAGCGCCAGCCCTAGCCCGACGTTGCCGCTGCGGCTGCGGGCCGCGTCCAGCCGCGAGAACGGCTGCATCGCCTCGGCCCGCCGCTCCGGCGAAATGCCGGGGCCGTGGTCGCATACGCTCAACACCGCCCGGTTGCCCCGTACGGCCAGCGCGACGTCGATCGGCGGCGCGCCATGGTGCAGCGCGTTGTGGATCAGGTTGTCGATCAGGCGGCCCAGCGCCACCGCGTCGCCGGCCACCACCACGTCTTCCGGGGGCGGGGCCAGGGTCACCTCGCAGCCCGAGCCTTGCCAGGCGTGGATGCGCTCGCGCAGCCAGTCGCCCAGGTCCATCGGCACGAAATGGTAGGTGGCGGGGTCGGTGCCACGCACGAAGCCGATGAACTGGTCGACGATGTGCTGCATGTCTTGCGCGTCCTTGCGCAGGCCGTCCTTGACGGCGTCGTCGTCCAGCATCTCGGTGCGCAGCCGCATGCGCGACAGCGGCCCTTTCAGGTCGTGCGGCAGGCCGGCCAGCAGCGTGCGCCGCACCGTGTCGGCCTCGTTCAGCGCATCCAGCATGGCGTTGAAGCGCTCGCCCAGCGCGCGCGTTTCGTGCGGCCCGGCCGGTTCCACGCGCTCCGGCTTGCCGGCCGCCAGCCGGTCGGCGGCGCGCGACAGCGACGTGATCGGCCGCGTGATGTGCCACGAGAAGCCGGCCGCCAGCAGCAGCACGATGCCGAGCCCGCCCAGCCACAGCACGATCAGCGGCGTGGTGACGGGCGGGCTGATGCGCTCCAGCGAGATGACCAGCCATTCGCGGCTGACCGGGCCTTCCTCGTAGCCCACGGTGGGAATCAGCGAGATGAACAGCGCCGGCTCCGGGCCGCGCGACAGCGCCACGCGGGTGCCGTCGTTGAGCTGCATGTTGAGCCGGCGGATCAGGCCGCGCATCGCGTCGCGCGGGTCGTCGTCGGCCCAGCGCGGCGGCTCGCGCATCGGCGGACGATGGTCGGGCACGAAGCGGCGCTCGTAGGGCCGGAAGTCGGGCGGCAGGTGTCCGCCGGGCAGCGCGTCGCCGCCCGCGGCCCGTTCCGCGCGCTCGGCCCGCGCGGCGCGCTCCGCGCGTTCGGCTTCGCGCTCGCGTTCGCGCCGTTGTTCGAAGATGCGGCGCTGCTGCTCGCTCAGGTAGCGCGGCCGCGGCGGCACCGGCCGCGACTCCAGCCGCCACTCGCCGCGCGAGGCCTCCGCCACGAAGGCGGCGCGCTGCGCTTCCGGGATCTGGGCCAGCGCCGAACGCAGGGTGCGGATGGTGGTGGCCATCAGGTCGGGCGCGACGTTGTCGAGGAAATTGCGGCGATAGTGGGAGATCGCCAGGAAGGTGGCGGCCTGGGCGAACAGCACGGCGCCCAGCACCAGCAGGATCAGCCGCGCGCGCAGCGAGCGCGGCAGGAGCTGCGGCGCCCGATCCAGGGCACCGCGGATCCGGCTTCGCCGGGCCGCCAGTGCCGCCCCTTGAGGGGCGCGCGAAGCGCGTAGGGTTGGGGTCATCCCGCCGCGCCGTCGTCGGGCTGGCCCAGTGGCGCGAAACGATAGCCGATGCCCCATACGGTCTGGATCCAGCGCGGCTGCTTGGGATCGTCCTCGATCACCCGGCGCAGGCGCAGGATGGCGATGTCGATCGCGCGGTCGTTGCGGTCGCCGGCCTCGTCGTCGCGCGCCAGCGCCAGCAGCCGCTCGCGCGACAGCGGCTTGCCGGCGTTGCGCAGCAATGCTTCCAGCAGGTTGAATTCGCCGCCGGTCAGCCGCACCACCTCGCCGTCCTTGCGCAGCGTGCGCGTTTGCGAATCGAACAGGAAGGGGCCGAACGAGACCGGGCCGTCCTTGACCAGCGCCGACGGGCCGCTCTTGCGCCGGAGCACGGCCTCGATCCGCGCCAGCAGTTCGCGCGGGTCGAACGGCTTGCCCAGGTAATCGTCGGCGCCCGATTCCAGGCCGATGATGCGGTCGACCGTTTCGTCGCGCGCCGTCAGCAGGATGATGGGCAGGTCTTCGCCGCGGTCGCGCAGCCGGCGGCAGGCCTCGGCGCCGTCGCCGCCCGGCAGCATGCGGTCCAGCACCAGCAGCGCCGGCGCGAAACGCGTGATGCGCGCTTCCAGGTCGGTGGCGTCGGGCGCCAGCAGCGTGTCGTAGCCTTGCCGGTTCAGGTAGTCGGCCAGCAGTTCGCGCAGGGCGGGGTCGTCGTCGACGACCAGCAGTTTGATCTTGGCGGGTTTTTCCATGGCTCGATGGTGGCGCGGCGCCCGGCTTGCCGCAAGCCGGGTGAAATCGGTTGAAACAGCTGGCCCCCGGCGCGCAACGGGTCGGAAACCGGCGCGCGCCGAGAATGCGTCCATCGCCCGGCAACAAAGAGGGCGTTCAACAGGAGTCCGAAATGATCAAGCATACCCTTCGCACGAATGCCCTCCGCACCATCGCGCTGTCGCTGGCCCTGGCCACCGGCGCCGCCGGCCTGGCGCAGGCCGCCCGCGCCGAGGAGTCCGCCGCCGCCACGCCGCCTGCGCAGACGCAGCAGCACGCCGGCCGGCATGCCATGCACCATCACGCCATGAAGCCGATGCATCGCCCGGGCTTCGGCCCCGCCATGGGCAGCCCCCTGGCGCTGCTGCCGCGCCTGGAGCACCGCCTCAAGCTGACCGATTCGCAGCAAACCCTGTGGCGCGCGGCCCGCTCGCAGCAGGCGGAAGCCGGCAAGGCGCTGCGCGAGCAGTTCGGCAAGAACCGCGAGGAACTGCGCAAGCAGGTCGAAGCCGGTCCGCTGGACCTGCGCGCGCTCACCACGCAGCAGGAAGCGGCCCGCAACGCGGTCCGGCCGCGCCTGGACGCCGCGCGCGATGCCTGGCTGGCGGCTTACGACTCGCTGGACGCCCAGCAGAAGCAGGTCGTGACCGACGCCTTCAAGCGCACCCTGGAACATCGCCGCGGTCCGCGCCATGGCGAGCGCGGCCACGGCAGCGAGGCGCCGGCGCGCAGCTGAGCGTGAGGGCGGGCAGCCGGGCGGTTCGCCGCCGGCCGCCCGCGCGGCAGGCCGATTTTCGCCGAGGCGGGTCCGGACGGGCCTGCCTCGGCTGCCGTTATCCGACGCTGCCGGCAATGTCTTTCGAACGCGGGCGAGGGCGTCCGCTAAAATCCCTGGGCATCGGGCCGCTTACCGGCCCGTATCCAGAGATTCCCGATGCCTAAGCCCGATACCTTGCTGGCGCACGCCGGCCGCGACCCGGAAAAATACGCCGGCATGGTCAACACGCCGGTGTTCCGGACCTCGACGGTGATCTACCCCACCATCGAGGCCTACGACGCCCCGCACGACGTTTCGCTCAAGCCCGTCAGCTATGGGCGGCAAGGCACGCCCACCACCTTCGCTTTCGAAGAAGCGGTCGCTCGCCTCGAAGGCGGCTGCCAGGCGGTGGCCACCCCCAACGGCCTGTCGGCCATCCTGGTCAGCCTGCTGACGGTGCTGCGGCCCGGCCAGCACCTGCTGATGTCCGATTCGGCATATGCCCCGGCGCGCAGTTTCTGCAACCGGCGGCTGGCGCCGTTCGGCATTGATATCGAATACTACGATCCGCTGATCGGCGCCGGCATCGCCGGCCTGCTGCGCGACAACACCGGTGCGGTGTTCTGCGAATCGCCCGGTTCGCTCACCTTCGAAGTGCAGGACATCCCCGCCATCGCCGCGGCCGCGCACGCGCGCGGCATCCCGGTGCTGGCCGACAACACCTGGGCCACGCCGTACTTCCAGTCGCCGTTCGAGCTCGGCATCGATTTCTCCATCCAGGCCGGCACCAAGTACATCGGCGGCCATTCCGACCTGATGATCGGCACCGTCACCACCACCGAGCGCTACTGGAAGCCGCTGCGCGAAACCGTGCGCGACTTCGCCTACAGCGTCAGCCCCGACGACTGCTACCTGGCGCTGCGCGGCCTGCGCACGCTGGGCGTGCGGCTGCGGCAGCAGATGCAGAGCGCGCTGCGCGTGGCGCAATGGCTGGAAGGCCGGCCCGAGGTGAGCCGGGTGCTGTATCCGGCGCTGCCCAGCCATCCCGGCCACGAACTGTGGCGCCGCGATTTCCGCGGCGCGGCGGCGCTGTTCTCGGTGGTGCTCAAGCCGATGAGCGACGCCGCGCTGGCCGGTTTCGTCAACGGGCTGCGCTATTTCGGCATCGGCTCCAGCTGGGGCGGCTTCGAAAGCCTGATCACCGTGGTCCATGCCGAGCCGTACCGCACCGCCACCCGCTGGCAGCCCGAGGGCCCGGCCGTGCGCCTGCACATCGGCCTGGAAGACCCCGACGACCTGATCGCCGACCTGCAGCGCGGGCTCGACGGCCTGTCCGCGGCGGCGGGAGCGGCCCGGCATGGCTGACGGCCGCGCGCTCGAAGTCCTGCGCCGGGTTTTCGGCTACGACAATTTCCGCGGCCAGCAGGCCGAGATCGTCCAGCATGTGATCGACGGCGGCGATGCGCTGGCGCTGATGCCCACCGGCGCCGGCAAGTCGCTGTGCTACCAGATTCCCGCGCTGGTGCGCGAAGGCACCGGCGTGGTCGTGTCGCCGCTGATCGCGCTGATGCAGGATCAGGTCGACGCCCTGACCGAACTCGGCGTGAAGGCGGCCTTCCTCAATTCCACCCAGGATTTCGCCCGCGTGCGCGAGGTCGAGCGCGACTTCGTATCGGGCGAGCTGGACCTGCTGTACGTGGCGCCCGAACGCCTGCTGACCGACCGCTGCCTGTCGCTGCTGGAACGCGGCCGCATCGCGCTGTTCGCGATCGACGAGGCCCACTGCGTGTCGCAGTGGGGGCACGATTTCCGGCCGGAATACCTGGGCCTGTCGGCCTTGCACGAACGCTGGCCCGAGGTGCCGCGCATCGCGCTGACGGCCACCGCCACGGCCGCCACCCGGCACGAGATCGCCCAGCGGCTGGGGCTGGAGCAGGCGCGTGAGTTCGTTTCCAGCTTCGACCGGCCGAACATCCGCTACCGCATCGTCGAAAAGAACGAGCCCCGCAAGCAATTGCTGGAGCTGCTGACCCAGGAACACGCCGGCGACGCCGGCATCGTCTACTGCCTGTCGCGCGCCCGCGTGGAGGAAACGGCGGATTACCTGGTCAGCCACGGCATCCCGGCGCTCGCCTATCACGCCGGCCTCGACGCCGCCACGCGCGCGGCCAACCAGGCGCGCTTCCTGCGCGAAGACGGCCTCGTGATGGTCGCCACCATCGCCTTCGGCATGGGCATCGACAAGCCCGACGTGCGCTTCGTCGCCCACCTGGACCTGCCCAAGTCGGTGGAGGGCTACTACCAGGAAACCGGCCGCGCCGGCCGCGACGGGCTGCCCGCCACCGCGTGGATGGCCTACGGTCTGCAGGACGTCGTGCAGCAGCGGCGCATGATCGACGAATCCACCGGCGACGAGGCCTTCAAGCGGCGCTCGGCTGCCATGCTCGAAGCCATGCTGGGCCTGTGCGAAACGGTGGAATGCCGGCGCACCCGGCTGCTGGCCTACTTCGGCGAAATCTCGTCGCCCTGCGGCAATTGCGATACCTGCCTGGAACCCCCGCAGGCCTGGGACGGCACCGAGGCCGCGCAGAAAATCCTGTCGGCCGTCTACCGGCTGTGGAAGGAACGCGGCCAGCGCTTCGGCGCCGCCCACGTGATCGACATCCTGCGCGGCAAGAAAACGGACCGCGTGGCCCAATACCGGCACGACGAACTTTCCGTATTCGGCGTGGGCGCCGACCTGAGCGACCGCGACTGGCGCAGCGTGCTGCGCCAGCTGGTGGCCCAGGGCCTGCTGGCAGTGGACCACGACGCCTTCGCCACCCTGGCGCTGACCGAAGGCAGCCGCGCCGTCCTGAAGGGCGAGCGCCGCCTGATGCTGCGCCGCGAACCCGTCCGCGCATCGCGCAGCCGCGACAGCACCCCGCGCGCCCGCGCCGCCGTCACCCTGCCGCCGCAGGCCGAATCCCTGTTCGCCGCATTGCGCGCATGGCGCGGCGAAGTGGCCCGCAGCCACGGCGTGCCCGCCTATGTGATCTTCCACGACGCCACGCTGCGCGAAATCGCGCTCGCGCGCCCGGGCACGCTGGCGGAACTGGCCGAGGTCAACGGGGTGGGGGCCCGCAAGCTGGAAGCCTACGGGCAGGACATCCTGGAGCGGGTAGGGGCGGAGCCGGGCTAGGCGCAGCTTGCCGCCGGTCGCGGACCGCCTTTCAGGCGGCTCCGCCGGTAGCCGCCACGGCGCCGTGCCGCGGCAGGTAACGCGACACCGGCCGCCGTTCGAAGATCACGTCCCACACGCCATGGCCCAGGCGCAGTCCGCGCGCCTCGAACTTGGTTTGCGGCCGCCATGCCGGGCGCGGCGAGAATCCGTCCGCCGTATTGGCCAGCAGCGGCTCGGCATGCAGCACTTCCAGCATCTGCTCGGCATACGGCTGCCAGTCGGTCGCGCAGTGCAGATAGCCGCCGGGGGCGATGCGGGTGGCCAGCAGCGCCACGAACGGCGACTGGATCAGCCGGCGCTTGTGGTGGCGCTTCTTGGGCCACGGATCGGGAAAATACACGTGCACGCCCGACAGCGAATCGGGCGCGATCATGTTGCGGACCACGTCCACCGCGTCGTGCTGCACGATGCGCACGTTGCGCAGGCCGGCCTGCTCGATGCGCCGCAGCATCGCGCCGACGCCGGCGTTGAATACTTCCACGCCGATGAAATTGCGCTCGGGCTGGGCCTGCGCGATCTGCGCCGTGGTCTCGCCCATGCCGAAGCCGATCTCCAGCACGGTCGGCGCTTCGCGGCCGAACGCGGCGGCCACTTTCAGGTGATGGTCCTGGTACGGCAGCGTCCATTTTCCGGCCAGTGTGTCGAGCGCTTCTTTCTGGCTTTGCGTGATGTGGCCGCGCCGGTGCACGAAGCTGCGGATATGGATACCGCCCGCGGCGGGCGCCACCCGGTCCAGCTTGCCCATCCCCGGCGCGGCGATCGCGTCCAGCGGGGTGGCGGGCAGGGTGGACATGGTGGGCAGAATGTCGATTTGGGTCATTGGCAAGGCTCCCGCCTGCTCGCCGGCGCGGCTGCGCCGGCGGCCGGCATGGATCGGATGGAATTGCGCGGCAAAGGTTCAGCCTCCGCCCACGGCGACGACGATCTCCAGCCGGTCGTCAGGCGCGATCAGGGTCTGCGGATGCGCGCTGCGCGGAACGATTTCGCCGTTGCGCTCGATGGCTACCCGCTTGCCGGCGTAGCCGAGCGACTGGACCAGTTCCGCCACGGAGATCGGCGCCTCGACGGTGCGAGGCTCCCCATTCAGTACGATTTTCATGCGGCGGATTTTAGACCGTCCAGCCGGCCAGTCGATGAAAGACCTGCGTCAGGACCGTAACGGTTTGCGTGGACCCGCGCCGCATCGGCCTTTGCAAGTGATCCGGGGTTTTCCCTAGGCCGCGCGGGCCGGCGCGGCGTCGGGGCAGAGCGAGATTTCCACCGTCACGTGGACCAGTTCTTCGTGCACCGACAGCGCCTGCCGGATGCGTGCCGGTGTCAGGGTAGTGTCATGCGTGACCAGGCTCACGATGCAGGCGAATTGCTCCTTGCCGACGCGCCAGACGTGCAGGTCGGCGACGCGCGTGCCGTCCGGCCCTTGCACGAACGGTTCGAGAACCTCGCGGATCTCGTCGACCACCGGGTGGTCCATCTCGCGGTCGAGCAGCACGGTGCCGGTCTGCCGCAGCAGGCCGTAGGCCCAGGTGCCGACCAGGGCGGCGCCGACCAGCCCCATGACCGGGTCGAGCCAGCGCCAGCCCAGCAGCCAGCCGCCGGCCAGCGCCAGCGCGGCCAGCACCGACGTCGCGGCGTCGGCCAGCACGTGCAGGTAGGCGGACCGGAGGTTCAGGTCATGCGCGGCGCCGTGCCCGTGTTCGTGCCCATGCGCGTTGGCATGGTCGTGCCCGCGTGCGTGTCCGTGCCCATGCGCGTGGCCGCCGGCATGTCCGTGGGCTTTTTCATGCCCGTGAGGATGCGCGTGTCCATGGTGGTGCCCATGTCCGTGCCCATGGGCGTCGCCCAGGATGAACGCGCAGCCCAAATTGACGACCAGCCCCAGCAGCGTGACGGCCATCGCCTCCGGATAGTGGATGGCCTGCGGCGCGAGCAGGCGCTCGGCGGAACCGAAAGCCATCAGCGCCGCGATGCCCAGCAGGAAGACCGCGCTGGCGAAACCGGCCAGCACTTCGATCTTCCAGGTGCCGAAGGCGAAGCGGCGGTCGTGCGCGTAGCGCCGCGCGGCCGCATAGGCGAAGGCGCTGAGCCCGATCGCCAGCGCGTGCGAGCTCATGTGCCAGCCGTCGGCCAGCAGCGCCATCGAATTGAATGCCAGCCCGGCGACGATCTCGGCCACCATCATGACGGCGGTGATCAGCATTACCAGCCGGGTGCCGCGCTCGGCCGCGCGATTGCCGCCGTCGAACACGTGGCTGTGGGTCCAGGAGGACAGGTCGTGAGTGTGCATGATGCCGATCTCGATAGTGATGCGCCCGTGCGGGCGCCGGGCGGTGCGCAGGCCGGCTTCCGGCGGGGGGCGCGGCGCCGGATGCTAGTATGCCGCGGGTATGCCGCTGACCGTCCACATCCTCTTTCTCGCCTGCGTCGCCTTGGCGACCTTCAGCCAGAATCTTACCGGCTTTGCGTTCGGGCTCATCCTGCTCGGCCTGGTGGGCGCCTTCGGCCTGGTACCCGTGGCCGACGCCGCCAATGTTTCGTCCATCCTGTCGATCGTCAATGTCTGGAGCTATTGCCGACATCACCGGGTCCGTCCGCACTGGCCCCTGCTGCGGCCGATGCTGGCCAGCAGCTTCGTCGGCGTAGGCTGCGGCGTCGCGCTGCTGGGCTGGCTGAGCGCCAATTCGGTCCATGCGCTGCGGCTCGCGCTGGGCGTGACCATCATCGTCTGCGCCGTGCTGCTGCTGGCGCAGCGCCGGCCGCCGGCGCGGCCGTCGGGGCGCCCGGCGCTGTGGTTCTTCGGGGTGTTTTCCGGGCTGCTGGGCGGCCTTTTCTCCACCCCGGGGCCGCCCATGGTGTATCACCTGTACCGGCAGCCGATCGACCGCGACCTGGCAAGGCACTGCCTGCTGCTGATGTTCGGCGCCAACGCGGCGTTGCGCCTGGCGCTGGTGGGCGTCGATGGCAATCTGTCGTGGAATTCGGTGTACCTGGCTGCCGAGGCGGTGCCCGTGGTGTACGGGGTGTCGTGGCTGCAGGCCCGGCATCCGCCTCACCTGCCGCGGCGGGCGGTGGAGTGGATCGTGTGCGGGCTGCTGGCGGTGGCTGGTGGCAGCCTGTTGGCGTCGGGGTTGAAGGGGTAGGGCGGATTCCCAGCGGCAGGGGCGGCGAAGCGCTGCTATACTTTCGTCCGGCCTGCAATGGGCCGCGGCTTTGCGTGATGGCGGATGCCGGTGGGCATTTTCTGCGACACGCGCGGGAAGGCAAGTCCAATGCGGGTGTAGTTCAATGGTAGAACGGCAGCTTCCCAAGCTGCATACGAGGGTTCGATTCCCTTCACCCGCTCCACTTCGACTTTCCATGGTGTTCCAAGGACGTCCATGGAGTGTTGCAAGTCATTGTCACGGTTCGGATTTTTCAAGAAATCCGTTCCAGTGACGTCCAGCGAAATCCACTGACGGCCGGCCCAAACTGGTACAAAAAGTGGCCCAAACAATGCGCGAACTTCCCCTGCCGCATTGTTGCTGGAGGAGCCGGGGTCCGATGGGAAACATGGCACTCAACTCGCTTTCATGGAGTTGGGATCATGCTTTCAGACCTCATGGCCCGGCAGGCCAAGTCCACCGGCAAGCCATACGCACTGGCCGACTTCGACGGCCTCTATCTCTACGTTTCCGCCATCGGCACCAAGGCTTGGCACTTCCGCTATTCGTGGTTTGGCAAGCGTGAGCGCATCACCCTAGGCAACTATCCGGCGCTTTCCCTGAAGGACGCCCGTGCGCTTCGCGATGAAGCCCGCTCGCTGCTCGCCAAGGGCGTCAATCCCCACAGCGAACGCAAGCGCAAGCGGCACGCGATCGTCCTGGCCGGCGAACACACCTTCATGGCCGTCTACGAGCAGTGGCTGGCCCATCGCCGTCTCTCGCTGGAGGAAGGACGGCAGACCAGCCTGGAACAGATTGGGCGCGTCTTCAAGAAAGACGTGTTCCCGTCGCTGCGGCACCTGACCATCTACGAGATCACCCGCGCGCACCTGCTGGACATCATCGGCAAGGTGGAAAAGCGCGGTTCGCTGTCGGTGGCCGAGAAGCTGCGGACCTGGTTCACCCAGTTGTTCACCTACGCCACGGTGGCGATTCCCAACATGGGCGAGAACCCGTCCAGGGACTTGGAAGTGGTCGCACTGCCCTTGCCGCCGGTCGAACACAACCCGTTCCTGCGCATGCACGAGCTGCCAGTCATGCTGCAGACACTGCGCAAGTACCGCGGGCGCCTGAACACGCAGTTGGGCTTGCGGCTGTTGATGCTCACCGGTGTGCGCACTGGCGAGTTGCGCTTCGCCACGCCCGATCAGTTCGACCTCGACCGGGGCCTGTGGATCATCCCGGTGGCCAGGCTCAAGCAGCGCAAGCTGCTCACCAGGAAGAAGCGCAAGCGTCTCATCGACATCCCGCCCTACATCGTGCCGCTGTCGGTGCAGGCGCAGGAGATCGTTCGCCACCTGCTCGACAACTTCAAGCCGGCCCAGGTCTACCTGATCCCGGGCGACTGGTGCCTCAAGCATCCCGTCAGCGAGAACACGTTTAACGGGGCGCTCAAGCGCATGGGCTACGAGGACCAGCTGACCGGCCACGGCATCCGTGCCACGATCTCGACGGCGCTGAACGAACTCGGGTACCCGAAGAAATGGGTGGACGCCCAGCTCTCGCATGCCGACCCGGACAGGATCAGCGCGACCTACAACCATGCCGAATACGTCGAGCAGCGCCGCGTCATGATGCAGGACTGGGCCGATCGCCTGGACCTGTTCGAGCAGAACCAGGTCGAGGTTGCCAGCCGGCATCTGACCATCACGCTCCAGGGCCTGCCGACCATCGCCGGCCAGGCGGCCGCGCAGCCGCCGGTGGTCGACCTCTCCGCGCCGCAACTGATCGTGACCGCGCCGGCGCCCGGCCAACCCGAAGCGCCGGCATCGGTGCAGCGGTTGTCGGCCGTGCGCATGCCCGAGTACGCACGGCCGCGCCTGTCGGAGGTGCAGCGCGAACGCCAGCAAGTGCTGGAGACCTTCGAGGCGCCGCACAACCTCTCAGTGGCGGACTACGCCAGGCTCGCGGGCAAGTCGCGCCGCTGGATCACCTACGAGATCCAGGCCGGCAACCTGCTGTCGATCCACATGGGGCATCGCGGGCAGCGAGTGCCAGACTGGCAGCTCGATCCGCTCAAGCGCAGGCTGGTCCAGTCCGTGCTGAAGCAACTGCCACGGGGCATCGACACCTGGGACATCTACCACGCACTCCTGCGCTCGTACGAGGCGCTCGGGACACGGCCGGCCATCGAAGCCGTCAACCCAACGAACCTGCACCTTGCCGCGCGGCTGGTGGCCGCACAGTGCACGCAGGCAAGCGAGCCAGTCGTGACGACCGAGTTCCCTGAGCCGGTCCGGCAAAGCGTGCAGCGGCTGGTGCGCGAAGCCGTCGCTGCCGATGCCGCCGAAGCGACGCCCGGAGATTGATCAAGCCAGGGTCGCGCCGAAGTTCGGTCAGGCGCTTGCCTGGAGCGCTTGGAAAAACGGCTCCAGGTGGGTGCTGTCCGTACTTCGACGGCTCAGGAAGTACGTGGTGAGCGTCAGCGCGCCCTCTTGCAAGGGACGCTGGACAACGCCAAGGGAACGATGACCCTCGATGCGGGCGGCGGGTGCGAGGCAGACGCCGTAGCCGGCGGCCACCAAGGTCATCATCAACCCGAACGATGTGGCCGTCGTGACGGCCGAGGGAACGACGCCGGCCGCCGTCAGCAGTGAGTCGATCTGCCCGCAGTAGCCCACACAGCCGCGCCCATCCAGGGCGATCCAAGGGTGGTCGGCCGCCTGCTCCAGGGACACTGACGCGAAGGCCAGCAAGGGGTGATGGGCCGACACGGCCAATGCCAGCGTGTCGCGCCAGACGGGGCGGACATCGATGCCTTCAGGTGCTGCGGGCGACTGGCAGAGGCCTGCCTCGAAGGCCCCCGTGAGCAGTCCTCGATGCAGATCCTCCAGGCGTTCTTCATGAAGGCGAATGGGGTGGTTCGGATGGCGCCGGCGATGTTCCGCCATCGGCACCGACAACCGGGGATAGGCCAGGCAGTCCGACAGGGCAATGTTCAAGGGATCGGGAGCGATCATCGTGTCACCTGCACAACGCCGACACTGGAAAAAACCGGGCGCGACCGGTCGATGAGATAAGTTTAACGTGGTTTAGATTCGCTTTGCGCGTGACGCTTCTGTTGATGCAGAAGCGATCGGTGCAACGCGGGAGACCCGCAGGGACAAGAACCTATGAAAGCGAGCCAGCGCGCGCTTTCGGCGTTGCCGTGCGCGAGGCACGGACTGCGCAGGGGCTTGCCCAGGAGGTGCTCGCGGAACAGGCGGGCATCGCCCGGTCGCACATGGGCAAGATCGAGCGCGGCGAGCACATGCCCACGCTGGTGTTGATCCTGCGGATCGCGAAGGGGCTGGGGTGCTCGGCCGCGACGCTGATGGCCGCGACCGAGGCGCAACTGTCCGAGGAAGAGAGCGGCACCGAATAGCCATGCCGTCATGGCGGTGAGGTGTCAACAACGTTCTTGTACGTCAAGGCTGTGACTTGTCAGGTGTTCATTGCCACCTCGCATTTGACACTCGGCCTTTTTCGTAACATCATTTGTTTCATGAAAAGAGACAGCCGCCTCTCGTCTGTCCTGCATGCGCTGCTGCACATGGCCGAGCAGGATGGACCCGTTACCTCGGAAACCTTGGCGCTGTGCCTGGGAACCAACCCGGTCGTCGTTCGACGCACGATGGGATACCTGCGGCAAGCGGGAATCGTCACCTCCGAACGAGGCCACGCAGGAGGATGGCGTATCCACGCCGACCTTGGCAGCGTCACCCTGCGTCAGTTGCACGAAGCCCTGGGAGAGCCGGCGACGTTTGCCATCGGCAACCGCAACGAGACACCGGGGTGTCTGGTCGAGCAGACGGTCAATGCGGCACTCGAAGGCACGTTTGCCGAAGCCGAGGCGCTGCTGCTCACGCGGTTTTCGGAAATCACCCTTGCCGATCTGGCCTCTGACTTCGCACGCCGGCATGCGGCCTTGCGACACTCAAGGAATAAATCATGAATCACGACGTGATCGTCGTCGGCGGAAGCTACTCAGGCATGGCCGCGACCCTGCAACTGGTGCGCGCACGCAGGTCAGTGCTGGTGATCGATGCGGGCCAGCGGCGCAACCGCTTCGCCAGCCATTCACACGGATTTCTCGGCCAGGATGGTGTGCCGCCAGGTGAAATCGCTGCAAACGCACGCCGCCAGCTCGAGGCCTATCCAACGCTGACCTGGCTTGAAGGTCGGGTGGAAGCGGTCGCCGGGCAGGCGGACGAATTCACCGTCACGACGGCCGATGGCGAGTCGCACCTGGGGCGACGCATTCTGTTGGCGACGGGGGTGACCGACCAGCTTCCAGCCATCGACGGACTCGCCCAACGCTGGGGGAAGACGGTTTTTCACTGCCCGTACTGCCATGGCTATGAACTTGGACAGGGACGCATCGGCATCGTCGGTGCCAGCCCGATGTCCATCCATCAGGCTGAGCTGCTGACGGATTGGGGGGATGTCACCTTGCTCGTCAACGGTGCACTGGAACTCAGCCAGGAGGCCAGATCCAATTTGGAACGCCGAGGCGTGGTCATCGAAGGGGCTCGCATCGACAAGATCGAGGGACATGCCGACGTGACGATGATTGACGGACGGCGGCTGAGTTTTACGGGACTATTTGTTGCAACGCAAACCTCTCCCTCCAGCCCTTTGGCCGAGACAATCGGCTGTGCACTGGAAGAAACGCCCATGGGCATCCAGATCCGCACGGATGCCGAGAGCAAGACCTCGGTGCCTGGGGTCTTTGCCTGCGGCGACGCCGCACGGGCACCTCATTCGGTGTCGCTGGCCGTGGGCAACGGTGCCATGACCGGCGCCCAGATTCACCGATCACTGCTTTGGCCCGAGACCATCGAGCCAGCGCAAGCGGAAGGCCGCGCTCGATGACGTCGTTCTCCGACCCGACGGCTGTATCGGGTTATGCGGAAAGAACCGCGAGGATCGTACCGGGCCTGCGCGACCTGCACCGGATGGCAGGCGTGCTGCTGGCCGAACGCGCGCCTTCGCAAGCGCGCATCCTGGTGCTCGGCGCCGGCGGCGGGCTGGAACTGAAGGCCTTCGCCGAAATGCAGCCCGGCTGGCAGTTCGACGGCGTCGATCCCTCCGCAGAGATGCTCGAACTCGCCCGCACGATCCTGGGCCCGATGGCGTCTCACGTGCGCTTGCACGAAGGCTATATCGACAGCGCCCCCAAGGGGCCGTTCGATGGCGCGACCTGCCTGCTGACACTGCATTTCCTGCCGCCAGCCGAGCGCCTGAAGACGCTGCAGCAAATGCACCTGCGACTCAAGCCCGGTGCGCCCCTTGTCGTCG
Source organism: Pigmentiphaga soli (assembly GCF_039541095.1). Lineage (NCBI taxonomy): Bacteria > Pseudomonadati > Pseudomonadota > Betaproteobacteria > Burkholderiales > Alcaligenaceae > Pigmentiphaga > Pigmentiphaga soli. The sequence continues at coordinate 230,389 of NZ_BAABFO010000004.1, read as the reverse complement.
CGCATCACAGTTATCCCAGCGAAGATCCCGGTCGGGACAGATGGCTCTCGCGCAATGCGGCGTTCGCGGCTACTTCCGGCGTACCCGTGCGTCAAGCCGAAGGCAGCATCGCGGCGATCAAGGAACGGCTGCCCGTGCTTTCGCCCGTGCAGGATGTCGATCTGCTCCGCGAGGCTGGATTCACGGACATCGACCTTTTCTATTGCGCGTTCACCTTCAAGGGTTGGGTCGCCCATCGAGCATGAGGGGGTATCGACGATGCAAGACATAGGGTCGGCAGGTGCGCTGCCCGTGTGTGGCGAGGAGACTCCTAGCCGCGCGCCAGGGACAGGTAGGGGTTGTCCGGCGGGACTTCCGCGAACAATGCCGAAGGCGCCGCCAACAGATAGCCGTGCAACCGCCGCGACTTGCGCGGTCCTGTGACATCGCAGGTCCAGATGTTCAGGCCGCTGTCCTGTTTGCGGTGCAGCCCCAGCTTCTCGAAGCGCTTTTGCACCCATTGCCAGTCGTGCAGATCGTCCTGTCGGGCCAGCGCCTGGATCTCCGGATGTTCCTGCACGTAGCGCTGGAAGACGCCGGGGCTGACCAGGTACGCCGTGCCATCGACGGTATGCACCAGTGCCTTCGCATCGTTGATGATGAGCTTGCGCGACTCGATGCCTTGCCTGAGCCAGGCGATGAAGGCTTCCCCGGACGGCGTGGCCTTCGCGGGAGCCGGCATCGTGGCAGGACCGGTCAGCGCCGAATGGGTCACTGTCACAGTTGCTCCGGCGGATGGTGACGGCGGTTCCGCGCCGGCGGACGATGCACCGGCGGTGGCTGCGTCGGACGCATCGAGCATCGACAGCAGATCGGAGACCGGGTCCGCGAGCCCGGCCGGGGAATCCGCCACCCCAGGGGGCGGTGAGGTGGCCGGGATGCCGTCGGAGCCCGGCGCTGCCTCATCGCCAGGGAGGGGCTCTTCCGTCGTGACCGTGCCGGCGAACGGTGCGGGACGCTCGCCCGACTCCCAGATCAAGGCCGGCGACAGGCGCAGGAAGGTAAAGCTGTGCGACCAGCCGGTGCCGCTCGTGACGGTCGCCCGCCAGATCGCCTTCCCATCCGGGGCGGGCTGCACGATGCCATGGTCCTGGAGCACCGAGAAGACGGCGGTGTTGTTCGATGGGATGCCTTCGATGCCCTGCGACAGGAGATGCGCGCGCAGTTTGTCGCTGACCGTCTTGCTGACGAGCCAGAGTGCGTCCTGGGTCAGCCATCCATCCGACGGGCCGCCGGGCTGGTTCAGCTTGAACTCCTCGTGCAGCAGGTAGCGTAGGCCATCCAGCAGCTTGCGCTGCAAAGCATGCTTCGGCGCCGCCATGGCCCTGGCCGGATCACCGCCGAGCGCCAGGGCCACCGATGCCTGGTCAGCCTTGACGACCAGTTCTCCCAGCGTACCGGCATGCTCGTACTGGCCCGCCAGGACGTAGAGCAGCGCCGACCATAGATCGTGGTAGTCGCTCAGCCAGTCGAGGATGCCGGCATCGAGCACACGGGTGTAGAGCAGCCCAGTGGCGGCGCCATGCAGCCGGTACTCGCGATCCGTCCGGTAACGAAAGCGGTACGGCTGCCGCAGCGGCCCGTGCCAGGGGTGCCAGACCAGGCCATCGGCCTGCTCGACGTGCAGGTCGACCGCGATCTTGCCAATGTCGTGCAGCAGCGCGGCGTAGGCGGTACCGGCGGTCCAGGCCTCGGCTTGCGCGGCCTGGGCCTCGGGCGAGGCGCCGGCCGGGAGCAAGTGGGACTGCCTCAGTTTGAGCGCGTAGGCCACGATCTCCAGGCCGTGGTCCAGCATGCCGCCCGGCCAGGCATGGTGATGCGCCTCCGAGGCCGGGAACTGCTGGACCAGCTCGGCGTAGCGCTCCAGTGGCGCCAGGTACAGCGAGCGGAACTGCCGACGCGACAGCGAGGTGCGCTGCCAGATGTGTTCCAGCAATCGCTGCCGGCGCGGCTCCGCCAGCAGCGATGTGGCCGACTGCGGCCGGGTCAACCCTTTGGCAGGCTCGACGGGAGGCGGCGCCGCGGCGTTGGCCAGCGGCACCCGTTTGCGCTGGAACAGCGAAAGCATGGCGACATCCTGGTGATGGGCTGGCCGGAGGAGCCTTTTGGCCTTTTCGGGTAGGGCCTTTCCCGTTGAGGCCATTCCCTTGCCCCTTCCCCAGCCCTTTGGCCTTCGACAAGCCCTTTGGTATAGGGGCAGTTGGCTTCGTGTGCCGCAATCAATGCGGAGCCCGTGCGCTCCAGGATCGGACGGAACAAGCACTGTGTTTTCACCGGATCAGGCAGTTTCAACCGGCGCTGAAAGCACGGCAGGCCCTGAAACCCCTGCGCCCGAAGGCATGCTTGTCGGGAATGAAGTAAGGAAGTAAGATTTCCTTTGAAACTTACGGAGGCCTCCCATGCTTGCCAAGCTCACTTCGAAAAATCAGATCACGCTGCCCAAGGCGGCCGTGTCCGGCGTGGATGCGGCGGAGTACTTCGACGTAACCGTCGAGGGCGGCCGGATCATCCTGACGCCGGTGCGGGTTCAGAAGGCCCAGGCCGTGCGCGAGAAGCTGGAGCAACTCGGGATCACCGAGCAGGACGTCGAGGATGCCGTGGCCTGGGCGCGGCGCTGATGCGCAGGGTCATGCTCGACACCAACATCGTGCTGTCGGCGCTGGTCTTCAATGCAGGACGCCTGGCCTGGATACGCCATGCCTGGCAGCAACAGCAGTTGCAGCCGCTGGTCTGCCGGGAGACGGCCAGTGAACTCCTGCGCGTCCTGGCCTATCCCAAGTTCAAGCTGTCGACCTTGGAACAGCAGGAGTTGCTGGCGGACTTCCTGCCCTACGCCGATGTGGTGGAACTGCCGATGCCATGGCCCGACCTGCCGGCCTGCCGCGACGAGAAGGACCAGGTGTTCCTGGTGCTCGCGCATGTCGGCAAGGCGGATGCGTTGATCACAGGCGATGCGGACATTCTCGCCATGCGAGAGGACTTTCCCGGCTTGATCATGAGCGCCGAAGCATTCGCGGCGCGGCAGGCATGAAGGAGACCGGCACCGCCATGCCCAACGACCGTGGAACGACCATGAGGTAGCCAACCATGAAGCACACCGCAGGCATGACCACCGCAGCGCGGCTGGGCCGCTGGCTGGGCGGCGTATGGCGCGGTTGGCTGCGCGCGGAGCGTCGGGTGCATCGATGGCTGATGGCGCAAGGACTGCCGGCGGGCGGTGCAGCGGTGCTGATCTGGGGTGGCAAGCTGGCGACCCTTGGGGTGTTGCTGTACGTCGCATTCTGGGTGGCGCTGATACTGGTCGCTCTCGTTGTGGCAGCCAGGATGGCGGAGCAGACGCCGGGGGGCGACGACGATTTTGACCTGCAATTTCCTGCGAGTCTGGATGAACTACGTCAAACGCCTGGCTATGATCCAAACCTTTACAACGACACCTCTCACGTGATGTACAGCGAAGAAGATTGAAGCCGTTCATCGCTGAGTCATTTCAGCTTCCTCGACATGACGCCTGGCCCCTTGCCGCCCGCGTTGCCCGCGTCTTTGGTGCCTGCCGAGAAAGCATTTGCGACAGTTCCGGCCCTAATCCCAGCCCAAGTCAATGCGCCAATCCAGAATGCCGGGAGCACTAGGAACATCGTCGCCATCACGAAGTTCAGCAGCATGTCTCCGAAGGTGTTGTTGAGACCCACCAGTGGATCGAAGTTCGTGTGCGGCCGGTTCCAGCCCCACCCCCAGCCGTAGAGCGCATCAAGGATCGTCGAGTCGATCCAGCGGGCGAGTTGGAACCAGAAGTCGGTGAAGAACAGCGCGAACTGCACCACGCTCACCGTGACCACGGTCTTGAGGTCATAGGTGCCGATCAGCAGCACCAGCGGGATGCAGATGACCAGCGCCATCTTGAGCAAAGACAGCACCATCGGCAGCGCCTGCCGCACCACGTCCATCGCCGGGAAATAGCCCAGTGATCCGGCGGTCAGCCCCACGTCGCTGGCGGCGCGGGTGACGATGTTGGGCAGCGTCATGTCGATCTGGCCACCGTAGTCCGTGTAGACCGCCCCCTGGTTGAGCTTCTGCTGGCGAGGGCTGGCGACGGTGCGGATCACCGCGTCGTTGACCTCGGCCTGGCTCAGGAAGCCCGCCCAGCCGGCCAGTCGCGTCAGTAGGCTGGGTTCGACCTGGGCCAGCAGTCGTGCCCGCAGGCCGTGGCCGCCGTCGGACCACCACTGCCGGCAGGTCGGGTAGCCGCCCCCGCCGGGCACCTGGGCCAGGCCGGCGTCGCGCGTGGCGTCGAACGGCCAGGCATCGCGCGGAGTCCTGGAGCGGTAGCTGTCGTAGAAGCCGGCGGTGCCGACGAAGTAGCTGGAGCCGATCCAGGTGACGTCGTGCATCTGCTCCTTGCTCAGGCTGGGCCGGGTCATGAACAGCTTGGCGCGGGCGGGGCCATAGCAGTCGCGGGTGAAGTCGCTGACCTCCTGGGCCAGCACCGGGTCGTCGATGCGGGTCGCGTCGATGTCCATGCGGATCTGCCGCAGGTCGGTGCCGCAGGGAATGGCCGCGACCGAAGCGCCGGTGATCGCGCGCGAGATCGCGTGCATGGCGAACCACCACACCGGAACCTTGGCCGACTGGTTGTTGATCGTGCTGAACGATTGCGACCAGCCCGTATCGGTCGGCTCTGGGACATTTACTTGGCATTGGGTCGAACGCGAACGGTCGTACTTGATGGTGTTGAAATCGACGTCGATGAAAGGGATGCCCGCGAACATGATCACCACGATGGCGACGAAGACGCGGTTCTCGATGCGAGCCGAGGACAGCACGCCCTTGTTGCCTTCGTCCGCGCCTTCCGCGCGGGCCTTCAGCCATTCCTGTATGACGATCGCCAGGAACGGGACGGCGAACATGCCGCTGGCGACCAGCACCGACCAGATGCCGTTGTGGACCACCCAGGACACCAGCGTCAGGTAGTACTCCAGGTAGTCGGTCGTGAACAGCGCCATGACGACCCCGCGCTACCGCGCCTGCATCAGCAGACTGACTTCCAGCACGATCACGGCGACGATGGCCGCAACCTCCGCACGCAACAGCCGCTGCCCGGCAGCGCGCTCCGGTTCCCGCGCGCGCAGACGACGGCGCATCCAGAGCCAACCCCAGGCGGTGGCGGCGTAGAGCAACAAGCGCCAGGCCAGGAAGGCCCCGGATTGCGCCGCCATCCAGCGCTGCCAGCCCTCGATGCCACCCGCGATGCGGATGCCGACCACATTGACGGCGGTTGCGGCGATCAGCAGCGATACCGCCCATGCCAGCACCAGGATGGCACGCCGGCGGGGCAGCCAGCGCAGGCACCGCACCACGGTATTCATGGATGGCTTCCGCCGGACGGCGGCCGCTGCAGTTCATCGACCCGATTGCGTACCGGGTCACCCTCGTAGATGCCACGCGCACCGGCGGCGCGGGTGCTGTGGCGCTGGATGATCGCCATCGGCGAGTTGCTGGCCAGTTCGCGGCGCAGTTCCAGCTCTGCCTTCAGGTTGTGAATCTCGCGATCGAGGATGTCGCTTTCGTGGGTGACGGCCTTCTGGGCCAGTTCGTTGGCGGCGACGTTGGGCTCCTTGCGCCCGGTCAGCAGCGTGCGTTGCAGCAGCAGCGCCTTCTCCAGCACGCTGGCCAGCGCGACCTCCGAGGCCAGGCGCCGGGCCAGGATGTCCTGGTCCGTCTCGTCGCGAAGGGCCTCGATCACCCCACGGGTGATGGGCAGCGACGCGCTGCTCGCAGCCTTGAGGTTCTGCGCCGTGGTTGGCCGGCTGCCGGCGACCAGTTCCTGCAGGGCCTGCAGCTTGTCCTCGTATTCCTCCTGGATCAGCGGGGTCAGGCCAACGCCCGGCGTGGTGACGGTCTTGGTGCATGCATCGCAGGTGCGCTGTTCCTGCTCGCCCAGCACGCGAACGGCCCAGGCTGCGGCGGCATCGGGCGAACTCCAGGTCTGGCATGCCAGGTTGCCGCCGCAGTTCGCTTGCGGGATCGAACTGGTGTCGCCGACGCCACGGCCGTTGAGCAGGTTGTAGCCGGCGCGGGTCACGTCGCCGACCACGCGCACCGGACGTTGGCCCGCGCCGCCGGCGTTGTCTCCGCCGACCCAAGGAACGCCATTGTTGCCACGGTTCGCCTCGGCGTCGTCGATCGCCGAGACCGCATCGGTGCTCGCGACGGCCTGCTTTAGCGCCATGCCTTCGGCGAGTTGGTCCCAGCCGAGCTGTCCACCCGCCATGTCGGCCATGCGGTTGGCGATGGCACGGCAGGTCAGCTTGCTGCGATCGAAATCCAGCCTGGCTTGCAGCACCCCATTGGTCAGCAGGTTGTACAGCCCTGGATCGGCGCGCTGGATGATCAACGCGGGCAGCGACGCCACCGCAGCGGTGGCGTTCTGTATCACCGAGGACATGATGGACTGGAAGCCGTTGGTGATGCCGTTTAACTGGTTCTGCAGCGTGGTGGTGATGCTCATGTCGCCACAGATCAGGTTGCTGTTCCAGCCGACGCCAACACCGATGGAGTGCATGTTGGCCGCACCGCTCATGGACACCGCGCGGCCGCCCCCAATGCTGTAGAGCACGTCATCACCGATCACGCTGCCCTGGTGCTGGACGCCGTACTCGTTGACGCTGGTCTGCGCCCCGGCGCTGGAGCAGCTCAGCGCTGCGACAACGGCCAATGCGGTGCACAGGAATCGACGGGCGTTCGGCGATGGAGTCGTCATGGCATCGGGCCTCACAGGAAATCGACGCTGCCGAGGAACACCTGGCCGCGGCGCTGGCAGCAGCTATAGGGACGCCACAATGCCCAGGCGTAGTCCCCCTGCCGGGCCTGCACCTTGGCATTGCCGTGGGGGAACACCGCGCAACTGCTGGACAGCGTGGGGGTCAGCTCCTGCCACTTGCCCGTGGCGGCATTGGTTTCCATCAGGGCGCCGGCCGGCCAGTAGCCATCGCGCGAACTGGCGAGCAGCGGTTTGTAGACGTGGATCTGGTTGCGGCGCGTCACGATGTCACCCGCGCGCTGGGCGACCACGGCTGCGGCCTTGTGATCATCCACCTGGTGCAGGAAGCCGCCACGCGGATAGACGTTGCCCCAGAGATTCAGGCCTGTGCGCGTGCCGATCTCGCGCCGGCCGGGAATCAGTGCTTCCGGATACAGCGCCTCGGGGATGTTGTAGCGCCATGCCAGCGTGTCGAGCGTGCTCAGCAGATAGGGCATGAAGGCGGTGCCGGCGCCCTCGCAGGTGTAGCCGGAGGCGCTGGCGAACTGGCTGAACACATGGCCACCGGGATGGCCGATGACGTCGGCGTTCTTGAACTTCGCCAGGTTGTTCTCGTGATCCTCGTTGGTGGTGCCGTCGCCGCCGGCCTTCGCGGTCGGGTTCGGCAGGCTCATCGCCCGCACCTCGACCCAAGGGTTCTCGCCGGTGTTCGAGTAGCTCGACACCACGGCATCCGGGATGTAGTGGCGCACCTTGACCGAGGTGCGTACGGTGCATCCCGTCCAGGTGCAATAGAGCCAATAGCAGATGCCGGTGACGCGGTATTCCAGGCAATCCGGCGACAGGGTGGAGGCCACGATGGTGGCGGTGTTCAGTGCAAAGGACGATGCGGAACACCCCAGCAGCAGCGCTGCGATGGCCAACCGCTGGCGCCGGGATGGCGCGAACGGACGCCTCGTCATGGCTGCGTCCTCCGGTATTGGTCGATGCGGGCTACCGCACGGGCCACGTCCGTCTCGCCATAGACCACGTATCGGCGATCCACCACGATGGCGGGAATCTTGGTGACGCCAAGGCTCCAGGCATCGGCAATACCCTGGTAGGCGGTGCCGATCCTTCGCTGCAGGTCTGTACCGCCCAATTTCAGGCGTTGCTGGACGATGGCGCTGGCGCGCTCAGGATCGGTGGGCAGGTTGTCGGCCAGCTCCGCTTCGAGCACCGCGGCCGCGTCCAGGATGAGGTGTCGGTCAGCCTGGCCAAGGACCGGATGATGCGAGTCGGTAACGACCCAGACTTCCGAAGCGGCGGCGCGAGTGGCCAACGCCAGAATGGCGATGGCCGTAGCAATCCATGCTGGGCGAGCGCGAGCGGCATGAGGAACAGCGCAAGAGTCCATGGGACAACACCGGAGGGAAGCCAATCCGGTGACAGTCGAACCGAAACCCGGCTTTGACACGACAAACAAACCGGAGACCGCGCCGCCCCGTTTTCACCTTCCTTGTCTGCCCCGACTCGCTGATCCGGACCTACGCGCGTGCCATGAGCTGACTGTGTGCAGTGGATGGGTATGGGCCGATCCAGCCCCGTGGCCCAAGCTGTTCACATCGGACGCCGATGTGGCTTGATTGCTGGCCGAGATTGATATCGGCGATGACAACGGCCACGTATCTGGTTGTTGCGACTTGAGCCTAGACGATGTCCCCAGTCCTACTGGATGTCCTCGGCGGAAGGAATGCCGCGGCAGACCACACGGTCGCGGGAGGCGTTGAGCGCATAGACGTACCCGTACTGCCCTTTGCTGGCCGGGAACGCTTTGAGCTCGTGGGCGATGAGGCCAACGATCAGATCGTTGACCTGCATTGTGGACTAGTTGTGATCTCTCAGTAGGTTGTTCATCCGGGGCTCCTGGGGGCTGGTTTCGCTTCGTAACCCCCATCTTCCAGAGATGCCCTGGATGAACAACCTACTGAGAGATCACAGCTAGAGGCAGAGAAGACTAAGCCACCAGCATCACCAGCAGAACGACGCACAGCAGCGTGATGTATGCCTTGGCGTGAATGGTATCGGGAATCCGGCTAATCCACCTCGATGTGGCCCGGATACCCAGCCATGAACCAACCGCCAAGACCGCGCAAGCGCGCAAGTCGATGTAACCCGCGTGCCATGCACCCAGCGGTGCATCGTTCCACGCCAGCAGCGCATAAGTCGCCGAGCCGACCACGGCCATTGGCAGCGACAGTGGGTTGGCCGCTGCTGTCGCAGCGGTCATGCTGGCGCCGCGGCGGCGCATCAGCGGCACGGTCATCACGCTGCCGCCCACGCCCAGGAAGGCGGCGATCGCACCAATCGCCGTGCCTGCGGCAGCGGTCATCCACCGTCCCCATGGACGAATCCGCGCAGCCGTTTCCTGGGTGAAGCCCGGCCGCAGGATGCTGTCGAGGATCGTCAACCCCAGGTAGAAGATGAAGGCCCAGCGTACCCAGTCCCCGCTCAATGCCAATGCGGCAGCCGCGCCCGGTATTGCGCCCACGGCGATGTAGCCCAGTAGCGGGCGCACCTGATCCCACGGCACCGTGCCAGCTTTGTGATGGCGCATCGTCGCCAGCCCCGCACCGAAGATCATCACGCAGGTGGACGTGGCAACGGCCACGTGCATGGCGGCGTCGCCCACGGCGCTGCCGCCATGCGTAGCCAGGAGCACGGAATACAGCACGGGCACGACGACGAAGCCACCGCCGAAGCCGAACAGCACGGTCGTTATCCCGGCGAGGAAACCAAAGAACAAAAGCAGGAAGTACATGGCGGAAACCGCATCGTGAGAGGACGAAACTTCACGATAGGGTGCGCCGAATTGGCTGTCTCTCGCTGATTGGTCAATAATCCTTTTGTTTAGGCCATCCATTGCCATGCGCAACATACCGCTGGACTCCGTGGATGCCGTGGCGCGCCCCGTGCTGGCCATCGGCACCGATTACCCGCCGGGCACCTTGCTCGACACCCATACGCACCGGCGCGCCCAGGTGCTGTACGGCATGAGCGGGGTGATGGAAGTGGAAACGGACGATGGCGCATGGGCCATTCCACCGTACAGCGGCGTGTGGATTCCCGCCGGCAAACCCCACCGCGTGCGGATGCAGGGTGTGAGTACGCGCAGCCTCTACATCGAGCCGGCTGCCGCGCCGCGCCCGGCAGATCACTGCGAGGCGCTGGTCATCTCCCCTCTGCTGCACCAGTTGCTGCTGGCCTCGGCGGACATGCCCGCGCTGTACGACGAGGACGGGCGCGACGGTGCGCTGGCGCAGTTGCTGCTGCACGAAGTGCGCCAGACGCAGACGATGCCCCTGTTCGCGCCGATCCCCCAAGACCGCCAGCTTGCACGGCTGTGCAAGGCGTTCCTGAAGTCGCCCAGCATCCAGGCCACGCCGCAGATGTGGGCGCAACGGCTGCACAAGAGCCTGCGCACTTTCACCCGGTTCTTTCACCAGCAGACGGGCATGAGTTTCGGGGCATGGCGGCAGCAAGCCTGCCTGCTGGCGGCGCTGCCCCGGCTATCGGCTGGGCAGTCCGTCACGCAGGTGGCGCTGGATCTGGGCTACGACAGCCCCAGCGCGTTTTCCACCATGTTCAAACGGCGGCTCGGCAAGACGCCGATGAACTTCATCAGCGAATCCGACACGGCCGCATCTCGGTAGGGGGTTCCGTGTCCCTGTCGTGAAATACACATCGCCCAGCCGCCGCAAGCAGGCAGTGGCTGAACGTTAACCATCCGTTCCCCATGATCGCCATGTTCATCGCTACCTTTCCTTTTCGGAGGACAAGGCCTGTCCTTGGCTGCGTACGGAATTCAAGCCCGCACCGCGTTTTCTTGCCCGCGTCCTGGCGATATCGACACGGCACCAGGGACGTACCTGCCAATGCTCAGCTTCGAACCGGTCGATGGCTGCTGCATCGCGCAAGGTCATGCCGATCATGTCCAAGCCATCGACCAGCATCCGCTTCTGCCTGGGTTGCAAATCGAAGGGATATTCATCGCCCTGCGGCGTGGAAACGATTTGCTTCTCCACGTCGATGGTCAGGCGCTTTTCCTGGCCATGCGCCACGCTGTCCATCAACGCCTGGACCTGCTCCGGCGGCAAGGTGACAAGCAGCAGGCGATTGTTCATCGCATTGAAATAGAAGATCTCTCCGTAACTCGGCGCGACGACAGCATCGAACCCGGCCTGCTGCAATCCCCATACCGCGTGCTCCCGGCTCGATCCGCAGCCGAAGTTCGCCCCGCCCAACAGAATGCGCGCGCCGCGATATTCCGGACGGTTGAGCACGAAGTCCGGGCGAAGCCGCCCTTCGGTGTCGAAACGCAGGTCATGCAGCAGTCCGTCTGCCAATCCGCTCTTGTCGATCCCCAGCAGGAACTGCTTGGGCATGATCTGGTCGGTGTCCAGGTTGCCGATTGGCAATGGCGCCGCCACGCCTGTGATACGGTGCGTTTCGCTCATGCACGGAACTCCTTGCGAATGTCGACGATGCGTCCGGCGATTGCGGCAGCGGCAGCCATGGCCGGACTCATCAGATGCGTGCGGCTGCCCCGGCCCTGCCGACCCTCGAAGTTGCGGTTGGTCGTAGAGGCGCAACGCTCGCCCGGCGCGAGTACGTCGTCGTTCATCGCCAGGCACATCGAACAGCCCGGCTGTCGCCATTCGAACCCTGCCTCGACCAGCACCTGCGCGATCCCTTCGCGTTCGGCCTGGTCACGGACCAGCCCGGAGCCAGGCACCACCATCGCCCGCACGCTTGGTGCAACCTTGCGCCCCTGCACCACCCGCGCCACCTCGCGCAGGTCCTCGATGCGGGCATTCGTACACGAACCGATGAACACGCGGTCGATCGGAATACCTTCGATCGGCGTGCCAGGCGCCAAGCCGATGTAATCCAGCGCCTTGTGCCAAGTTGCCTTCTCGATATCACCCGAGGCGTCGCTCAATGGCGGCACGGTGCCATTCACCGGCAGCGCCTGGTCGGGACTGGTCCCCCAGGTGACATAGGGGGCGACCTCGGAAGCATCGAAGCGATGCTCGGCATCGAAACGCGCCGATGCGTCCGTGCGGAGTTGCTTCCATGCCGTGTGCGCGGCCGCCAGCGCAGCGTCGTCCATATCGCAGATCCGCTCGGACACGTAGTCGGATGTGATCGCGTCAGGCGCGATCAGCGCCGCGCGGGCACCGGCTTCCACGGTCATGTTGCACAAGGTCATGCGCGCCTCGGCGGACAGTGCGGCGATAGCTTCGCCGACATACTCGACCGCATAGCCACGCGCGCCTTGTGCTCCGATCTTGGCGATGATGTGCAAGATCAGGTCCTTGGACGTCGTCCCCAGAGGCAGTCGACCATCGACTTGGATTCGCATGTCCTTGGCCACGCGGTACACCAGAGTCTGCGTGGCAAGCACATGCTCCACTTCCGACGTGCCGATCCCGAACCCGAGTGCCCCGAGGGCACCGTAGGTCGTGGTATGGCTGTCGCCGCATAATACGACCATGCCGGGACGGATCAGGCCAAGTTCCGGCGCGACGACATGCTCGATTCCTTGCATCGGATCACGCACGTCGAACAGCTCGATCCCCTGCTCAGCACAGTTGGCGGCAAAGTTCGCCGCTTGCCGTGCGGCGGGGGCGATGTCGATCGTACGCGCCGCGATCGGCACCGGGCGCGTGGGGATGACGTGATCGACCACGCCCATTTGCTGGTGTGGGCGCCGCACCCGCAATCCACGTTGCGCCAGTCCTGCAAAAGCTTGTGGGCTGGTGTATTCGTTCATGATGTGCAGGTCGACATATAGCAGCACGTTGTCGACATCCAGGCGTTCGACGGTGTGCGAATCGACCAGTTTTCGGTAAAGCGTCGTCGCTGGCATGGGCAGGCTCGAGGACATTCATGAAGGCAGGAAGGCGAGGGCGTGATCGAGCAACACCTCGGGCGCTTCCTCCGGGATGTAGTGGCCGCAGGGCAGCGCCATACCCTTTACGCGGGGATTCCAGCGGCGCCACTCGGCCAGAGGGTCGAAGCAGCGTTCGATCACGCCATCGCGTCCCCACAACGCCAGGAAGGGACATTGGATCTGCTTGCCCGCGGCAAGATCGGCCTGATCGTGTTCGAGGTCGATGCTTACCGAGGCACGGTAGTCCTCGCAGATGCCATGTGCGGTTGCCGGATCGGACAGGCAACGCAGGTAGGCGGCATAGGCTTCCGGCGCGAAAGGCTTCAGGCCGGCACTGCGGGCACCCATCGTCTGCTTCAGGTAGAGATCCGGATCGGCCCGGATCAGCGTCTCCGGGAAGGGTGCCGGTCGCACGAGGAAGAACCAGTGCCAGTAGGCGCGCGCGAATTCGAATGAGGTCTGCTGGTACATCGCCAGCGTGGGTGCCACATCCAGCGTGACCAGGCGGGATACCACATCTGGATGATCCAGCGCCATCCGCGCCGCGACCCGACCACCCCGGTCATGACCGATCACCGCGAACGTCGGCAGGCCCAGCGCCTGCATTAATCGCACTTGGTCCAAGGCCATCCGACGCTTGGCATAGTTGGCGTGGTCTGGCTCGCCTGGCGGCTTCCCGCTGTCGCCATAGCCGCGCAGGTCCGCAACGACAACCGTGAATTGCCGCGCCAGCGTCGGAGCCACCTTGTGCCAGATCGCGTGTGTCTGAGGGTGTCCATGCAGCAGAAGCAGCGCCGGCCCGGTGCCGGCCATCAACGCATGAATCTTGATGCCATCGACCGTGGCGGATACGTCGGAAAAGCCTTCGAACATCCCTTGCCTCCATGTTCCGACGGCCATTCTATTCCTGCATCAGAACGGCGTTATTGAATTATATTTATTCAATTCATAACTGATAAGAACGAATTGGAGCATCATGTCCGAGTTCTCCGACATCCGCCTTTTCACCCTAGTGGCGCGCCATCGCAGCTTGGCTGCGGCCGCGCGCGAACTTGGCGTCACCCCGCCAGCGGTCAGCAAGCGCCTGGCGCATTTGGAAAAGCGGCTCGGCGTGCGCCTGACCCATCGCACGACACGACGCCTGACACTCACGCCGGAGGGCGAACGCTACCTGGCCGAGGGATCACGCCTGCTCGGGGAATTGCAGGAACTTGAGCAAGTGCTGATCCGCGGCCATGCCGAACCGGCCGGACTGCTCCGTGTCAATGCCTCATACGGTTTCGGTCGTGCGCGGGTGGCACCGGCCATTTCGGCGTTCGTTGCCCGCTATCCCGCCATACGGGTGCAACTGCAATTGACCGACCAGCCCTTGAACCTGCGCGAACACGGTTATGACATCGGCATCCGCTTCGGCGATCCCCCCAGCACCCGGATCAATGCAAGGTTGTTGCTGCGCAATCACCGTCTTTTATGCGCTTCGCCGGCCTATGTTGCCCAGAACGGTAAGCCGAACGTTCCGCACGACTTGGTGCGTCACGCCTGCTTGATCGTTCGGGAAAACGATGCGGCCTACGGCGCTTGGCATTTCCGCCGCGGAAAGTCCACCGAGACGGTCAAAGTCGACAATGTGCTATCGAGCAACGATGGCAACGCCGTGCTGCGCTGGACGCTGGACGGCCATGGCATCGCCATCCGCTCAGCATGGGAAATCGCACCCTACCTGGCCCGGGGCGAACTGATTCCATTGCTGGGGGATTGGAAGCTACCCAACGCCGACATCTACGCGACCTACCTGGAACGCAGCGAGGTGTCGTCCGCCAAAGTGCGCGCGTTTCTTGATTTCATAGCAGAATATTTGACGACGAGTTGCAACGCCATCAAAAGGTAGCAATAAGCATTATTGGGAGTCATCGTGACGCCAAGGGCGATCACGCGCTCAATCGGCGTTGCCGATGTGGATGCAGTCGTCATCCAGAGGCCGATGCTGGCAGATAACACATCGACGTTGTTGCAATGCCCCATCGCTAACGCCGACTCCACCATCTCCGGCAGCAGACTGCGCTGGATGAGATCGCGCTTGAGCCCTTCTCGCCAAGGTTGTGCCGCCAGAGTCCAGCAACAGCCGAGGCAACGGACCTCAATGCTTCGTTTGTGATGCGCACAATCCGTCGACGCTCCCCCCATCCTGGTACGCGTGGTCACGCAAGCATGCAACCCAGCGGTCGGAGGTGAACGAGGTATCGCTGGGGAGCGCAGACGATTGCATGGCTTGAGCGGCAGTTGCGGCGGCAAGGCACAGTTGACATTGGCATTGCTACCCAATAGCATTCAACCTAACGATCGTTAGGTAGCATGAAACTGATACTAGTTGTTCACTGATACGAAATCGTCGCGTGGAGAGCCCTTAAATGAATACTGTTGCAATGGCGGTCGATGGTGAGCCAGCAATGAAGATCTATGACTTCCCCATAGGCCCCTATCCGACCCGTGTCCGGATCGCTCTGGCGGAAAAGAACCTCCAGTCGCGCGTGGAATTCGTGATGGTCGATCTGCGTAAAGGGGAACACAAGGATCCCGAATTCATTGCGGGGAAAAACTACTCTGGCACGGTTCCGGTACTTGAGCTTGCGGATGGAACGTGCATTGCCGAGTGCACCGCCATCACGGAGTATCTCGATGCGCTTGTCGGCGGTCCGGTTTTGACGGGCTCCACAGCGTTCGAGAGGGGAATGATTCACATGATGAGCAAGCGCGCCGAACTGGAGCTGCTTGACGCCATCAGTGTTTACTTCCACCATGGAACGCCGGGTTTGGGGCCACTGGTGGAGCAATACCAGAACAGGGAATGGGGACTCAGGCAGCGCGACAAGGCCTTGCGAGGCATGCATTATTTCGACGATGTGCTTCGCAAGCGAGCTTATGTTGCCGGCGACGCGTTCTCCATGGCCGACATTACGGTCATCGCCGGACTGATATTCGCTGATATCGTCGACTTGGCGGTACCCGCCGAATGCACGGCGCTCTTGGCATGGTACGAAAGGATGAAAATGCGCCCCAGCGTAAAGAGCCAACCCGCATTTGCTCGCAGGTAGGCCGTTCGACGTACTCGTAACCAGACGGTCGCAAGACAAGATACCGCAGTGGAGCGTCATTACACAAGTCGAGGGCGACAGCCGTGGAGAGTCAGAGAAACACGAACTCCAGTGACAAGATCTTGTCCATTGCAACACGAATCGCCCAGGCGCACGGTTACGGTGGCTTGAGCGTTCGCCGCTTGGCCGAAGAAGTCGGTGTCAAACCTGCAAGTCTTTACCATCATTTCCCGAGCAAGGCGGCTCTCGCTGCTGCAGTTGCCAGGCGATACTGGGAAAATTCGTCGACGCAATTGGAAGAACTGTTGAATCGGCTTCCGGACCCCACAGATTGCTTGCGCAGATATCCCAATATGTTCAGGAAGGCGCTGGAGAACGACAACCGCATCTGCCTGTGCAGTTTCATGACGGCTGAATACGATGACCTTCCCGAGAATGTGAGGCAAGAAGTTCGAACATTCTCTGATGTGCATATCACATGGCTGGCTAAGGTTTTGGCGAGCGCCGGGATTGTCAATCCGAACATCGCGAAAGAACGCGCGCAGGCCATCTATGCTGCAATCACAGGAGCGCAGCTGATGGCACGTGGGCGTTCCGACTTAAGTCTTTTCGATACGTTGATCACGAGCTACAGGGCAACCGGGCTTCTGCCGGCCTAGAGGCGAGGCCAGCGGACGCACCACGAAGACAAGCGCTCGACTGCTGTTTGAGCAAGGCAACCGCCACGCTACGTTTGGGGCGCGTCCAACGCCCGGCATTCTCAGGGCTGGGGCTATGCATTCCAGGGCTCAGGGGCAACCTCAAGCCGTAGTGCTCCTATGCATGAGATCCCATGGCTGCGTGTCGCCGAAGCTCATGCTCAGATGCTCGATGAAGCGGCGAACTTTCAACGACACATGCCGCTTGCTCGGATAGATGGCATGAATCGCCAAATCAGTTGTTTTGTGGTCGGCCAGCAGGACACGAAGCGCACCGCTGGCGATGGACTGCTCGAACACGAAGCTGGGGCCGTAGACCACCCCCGCCCCTGTCAGCGCTGCCGCTAGCAGCATCTGCATGTTGTTTGCAGCGAGCCGGATCTCACCATCAATGTGATATGTCTGGCCGTTAGCATCCGTAACGCTCCAGTCTCCGGCTGAAACCGCCTGGGAGAAAGCAAGCCGAGGTGCCTGGCGGAGCTGTTCGATGGTTTTCGGCTCGCCATGTCGTGCCAAAAAGGATGGCGCTGCGCAGAACATCATGCGACACGAGGTGAGCCGCCGAGCAACGAGATCGGAGTCTTGCAGACGGCCGATGCGGATAGCAATGTCGATGCCATCTGCCAGTAGATCGACATAGCGATCGCTCAGCGTGGTCTCGATCGAGACATCGGGGTATTCAGCCAGATAATTCGATACAACGCGACCAAGATGCAGTGCCCCAAAGGTTGTCGGCGCAGCCACGCGCAACATTCCACGCACACTCTGTTGCGCGTCCTGGGCTTCGCGATTCGCGTCCTCGTACTCTTCCAGTAAGCGCTTGCATCGCGTGTAGTAGGACCTTCCTACATCCGTTAGCGTCAACTTGCGCGTACTGCGTTGAAGCAACCGAACTTTCAACTGTCCCTCGATCGCGGAAACGTGCTTGCCCGCCATCGAGGGTGACAGGCCAAACCGCCGAGCGGCGCTTACCAAGCTGCCTTCTTCGACTGCGGAGACGAACACCGCCATGCTGAGCAATCTATCCATACCACCTCATTCGATATCCTGATTATCAGGTGGTAATAAATCTAGGCCAATTATCGGCCGAACGGAATGGGTCTAGCCTAGCACTGTAGCCAGCCGATCCCCGGTGGGCTTTAGCAAAAGGATGTTCCGATGAAGGTCGAATCGAACGGCATAGAGATCCATGTCGAGGAACAAGGGCAAGGCGATCCGTCACTCGTTTTTCTGCATTACTGGGGCGGCTCGTCTCGCACTTGGAAGCATGTCTGCTCCAGGCTGGCGCCGAACTTCCATACGCTTGCTCTCGATCATCGCGGCTGGGGTCAATCCGACGCGCCTTCGATGGGCTACGGGCTGGCAGACCTTGCAGCCGATGCGGAGGGCGTGATCGCAGCGCTGCACCCGAAGCGCTACGTTCTGATCGGTCACTCTATGGGAGGCAAGGTTGCTCAGCTTATGGCGTCGCGGCGGCCTGTCGGACTGGTCGGGCTGGTTCTCATCGCTCCTTCACCGCCATCGCCAATGATCTTGCCGAAAGAGGCACGCGAAATGATGGCAGGAGCCTACGCAAATCGCGAAACAGTGGAGGCGACTATCGACAACGTGCTGACGGCCCTCCCACTGTCAGCGGAGGATCGCGAACAAGTGATCGCGGACAGCTTGCGTGGCGCGCCAGCGGCCAAGCTAGCTTGGCCCAGAGCGACCAGCTTGGAAGACATCACTGGACAGGTAGGTGCCATCGACGTACCTACGCTTGTTATTGCAGGCGAGCGGGATCGCGTGGATTCGCCCGAGGTACTGAGGAAAGAATTACTTCCCCGCGTATCGCAAGCCGTCATGACCGTAGTACCAGATGCAGGGCATTTGCCTATGTTAGAAACACCGGATGCATTGACTCCATTGATTGAGAATTTCTGCCGTTCACTGCCAGGGAAGGGGTGAAGCGGACATCGCGGCGGTGCGCAATCGAAGCGCCTCGCAGCTAATACGCGGCGAAAAGCTCGCCCCCCGAAGGGCGTTGCACGGACGTGGGCGGCGCAGTTCGTGCACTGGTACAACCACGAGCACCTGCACAGCGGGCTGCGCTTCGTGGCCCCGGCCGTTCGCCATGCCGGTCAGGATGAGGTCCAGTTGCAGGCACGCAGATGGGTATACGAGCTTGCCCGCCAGCGTCATCCGCAGCGCAGGACCGGACCGACCCGCAACTGGAGCCGCGTTGGCGCCGTCACCCTCAATCCCGACCGCGATGCGGGCGCGCCGAGGCAAAGCCGACAGCATGACAAGTAACCGATTAGCTGCATGAGATCAGGCGACAACTACCTTGACACGCACCGAGAGCACGCCGGCAACGGCGTGTTCTTACCCGAAGGCAAAGTCAGGTCCTGAGCGAAAGTCCGTATCGCTACCACACTGGATCAGTGCAACGCCTTTTCGCCCGGGCGCAGCGTCAAGACACGCACACCGTTCCCGGTGACAGCAACGGTATGCTCGAACTGAGCCGACAATTGCCCATCGCGCGTAACCACCGTCCAGCCGTCGTCCTCAGTTCGAATGGCACGTCGTCCTTGGTTCACCATCGGCTCTATGGTGAAAACCATGCCTTCGCGCAGTACTAGCCCCGTTCGCGGCTTGCCCCAGTGCAAAACCTGGGGGTCCTCGTGCATTTCACGACCGATACCGTGCCCACAGTATTCCCGGACGATCGAATAACCATTCCTGCGGGCATGCCGCTCGATGGCGTGGCCCACGTCACCGAGCGTGGCACCTGGGCGGACAGCCTGGATGCCTTTCCACATCGCTTCATAAGCCACTTGCACGAGCCGCCGTGCCGGCTGCGACACCTGGCCCACCAGATAGGTCTTGCTGGAATCGGCGATGTAGCCGTTCTTCTCCAGCGTGATGTCGAAATTGACGATGTCCCCGTCCTGCAGGATGTCCTCGGCGGAAGGAACGCCGTGGCAGACCACATGGTTGCGGGAGGCGTTTAGCGCGTAGGCGTAACCGTATTGCCCTTTGCTGGCCGGACGTGCGTTGAGTTCATGGACGATGAGGTCATCGACCAGATCGTTGACCTGCATCGTGGACATGCCGATCAGGTTCAGCCGATCAAGATGGCTGAACACCTGCGCCAAAAGCTGGCCTGACTCTGCCATCAGCGCAATTTCTTCTGGCCGTTTGGTCATGACGCCCCCATCTTGATGGGTTGCGCCACAACGCCCGCGGCCCGCAGTTCACGAGCAACGATATCGTTGAAGCTTTGCGTTGGATTCATTTCGCACAGCATGCCGATCCTGATCCAGAAGGCTGCCTGTGCGTTGATCGACCGGCACGATACTGCGCTGGCCTTGCGCAGTTGGTCATGCAGATCGTCGTCGATGTTCACGATACCCATGTGTCTAGTTGCATATGAAACGTATACGAATCATATAGGCGTCTTGGCCGTAGCGCAAGTGAACTGCGCTGACGTGACCAAGTCGACGCCATGATGGTTTCCTAGGAGCCGGTAGCGCAGGCCTGACTCGGCGCGATAGCAATGGCGGGCCGAGTTCGCCGATCGGGCTATGACGGCATGGGCATCGGCAAGCTCGGCCAAGCTCCACTCTCGACCGAGGGCGTCGCCTTGACCTCGAACCTTCAGTCCCTGGCAAAAAAGGCATTCATGCCCGGCAGGTCGGACAGGTAGGTCTCGATAGCAGCGATCTTGCCATCGCGCAAGGTGCAGACCGTAGCCAGATGCTCGTCCAGTACGAGGTCATTCCGGCGTGCAGTGTTATGCAGCGAGAGCGCGACATTATCCCGGCTTACCAGAATGTGCTTGAGCTCGAAATTCAGGCCGAAGCTGGCAATTAGCTCAGCTCTGGCAACGACTGCTTCCGCACCGACCGCTGGACCAGAGATCTGATTGTCTCCGGGCAGAACCCAGGTGGCATCGTCGGTAAGAAGCTTACGGATCGCCTGCCAGTCGCGGCGGGTCAGTGCGGCATGAAACTGCTTGGCCAAAGCAAGCTTTGTTTCGTAGGTATGCATGACTATTCTCCTGTAGCAGGGTGTACAGCGAGATTAGACAGCGCCAGGAATGGATCTGTAAAATTGATATTTGATAGTAGCTAGCAATAGATTAAAGTTATGAAGAAGCACGACATGGGTCTACTGGTGTCGTTGGATGTTCTGCTTGAAGAGGCCAACGTCACTCGTGCAGCACGACGCTTAGCCATCAGCCAGCCTGCACTCTCAGCCCAATTGGCCCGCTTGCGGCAGGTGCTTGATGATCCTTTGCTGGTGCCGGCCGAGCGCGGCCGAGGTATGCGGTTGACGCCACGTGCAGCGCAGCTGAAATCACCCCTGCATGAGTTGCTGACACGGCTTGAGGATCTTGTCGAGGCGCCCTACGCTTTCGATCCCAGCACGGCCAAGCGCGATTTCACGATCGCCCTCAATGACAATGCCGCGATGACGATTGGACTGGATCTCATCGAGTGCATTCGGAAGCAGTCGTATGCAGGCATTAGATTGGCCATGCTCCAGATACCCCGGGATGAGGTCCTGGATCTTGCAGCTCGCGGCCGCATCGACCTGGTGATCGGCACCCGAGCCTTCATGCCCCCTGGTTTGCGCACCCATGATCTGGTCGACGACAGGTTTCAGGTGGCCCAACGCAAAGGGCATCCTCGCGGCACGGCTGCAATGACGCTGGAGCAATACTGCGCTTATGAGCATGTGCTGGTGTCTACCAATGGCAGTTATCACAGTGGGATCGATGATTTTCTTGCAGAGCTGGGGCATTATCGACACACCACGGTATCCGTGCAGTACTACACAGCGGTGCCACCGATACTTGAGCGCACGAACTGCCTGGCGACGTTGCCTGAGCGCTTCCTACACCGCTTTGATCACATGATCGACCGCTTCGACCTCCCATTCGCATTCGATCCGTTCCAGCTGCAGGTCGGTTGGCATCCGCGCTTTGACGAAGATTTAGGACATCAGTGGCTGCGTGAACAGCTGATTGCGGTGAGGCTGTTGGTTTCCACGCAGAACTGAGCCAGTTAGGCAGATAATTTCCATTGAGAACTGAGCCATGTGAACCTTCCCCCCAACGCGGTGAGCGACGGGGGCAGCGGAGTGATCCACATGGGACTTTTAAACATCATCCGGCGCATGGCGCTGCGAGAGAAGCAGTCGATCCGCGAGATCAGCCGGCGCACCGGTCTGTCGCGCAACACGATCGCGAAGTATTTGAGCGCGGGTACGATAGAGCCGACGTTCACGGTACCGGAACGACCGAGCAAGCTTGATCCTTTTGCCGACAAACTCGCGGCCTGGCTGAAGACCGAGACCGGAAAGTCGCGCAAGCAGCGCCGAACACTGAAGCAGCTTCATTCCGATCTGGTGGTTCTCGGCTTTACCGGCTCCTATGGTCGGGTCGCCGCATTCGCTCGTGATTGGCGGGCTGATCGGCAACGTGAGCAGCAGACGACGGGCCGCGGCATATTCGTTCCGCTGTCTTTCCGACCAGGCGAAGCATTCCAGTTCGATTGGAGTGAGGACTATGCCGTGATAGGCGGCGAGCGCACGAAGCTTCAGGTCGCGCATATCAAGCTATCGCACAGTCGCGCGTTTTTTGTCAGGGCCTACCTGTTGCAGACGCATGAGATGCTGTTTGACGCCCATTGGCACGGCTTCCGCGTGTTTGGCGGCGTGCCTGGTCGTGGCATCTACGATAACATGAAGACAGCGGTCGATCGTGTGGGCCGCGGCAAGGAGCGACAGGTCAACATCCGTTTCCTTGCGATGACGAACCATTACGTCTTTGCGCCAGAGTTCTGCAATCCCGCCGCGGGCTGGGAGAAGGGGCAGGTCGAGAAGAACGTCCAGGATGCCCGACCGCGGCTGTGGCAACAGATGCCCGACTTTCCAGATTTGGGGGCATTGAATATCTGGCTGGAACAGCATTGCCAGGACCTGTGGCGGGAGACAGCGCATGGCACCTTGTCCGGCTCGATCGCGGATGTTTGGGCTGATGAGCGGGCAGTATTGATGGCGCTCCCCGCCATGTTTGACGGCTTCGTCGAGCAGAGCAAGCGCGTCTCGCCGACATGCCTGATCACCTTCGAGCGCAATCGTTACAGCGTGCCTGCGTCTTTTGCGAACCGGCCCGTCAGCCTGAGGATTTATCCCGAGCGACTGGTCGTTGCGGCCGAGGGCAATATCCTTTGCGAACATCCGCGGATCATAGAACGCAGCCACGACAAACCGCCGAGGACGATTTACGACTGGCGCCATTACCTTGCGGTCATCCAGCGCAAGCCTGGAGCACTGCGCAATGGCGCACCCTTCCTGGAATTGCCGCTGGCCTTTCGACAGCTGCAGGAGCAGATGCTGCGCCGCCCTGGTGGTGATCGTGAGATGGCCGATATCCTTGCCCTCGTCCTTCATCACAACGAACAGGCCGTCATCAGTGCTGTGGAATTGGCTTTGGATCAAGGCGTGGCAACCAAAATGCATGTGCTAAACCTGCTGCATATGCTGATCGACGATAAGACGGCTGACGGTCCCGACGTCGATACGCCACAGGCACTGACTTTGCTGCGCGAACCCAAGGGCAATGTCGAACGCAATGATGGCCTGCGTGTCCGGATCGTTGGAGGTCGCCATGCGTCATGATCCAGCCAGTGCCGCCGTCGTCATCATGCTGCGAAGCCTGAAGATGTATGGCATGTCCCAAGCCGTCAGTGACCTGATCGAGCAAGGTGCTCCAGCCTTTGATGCAGCCGTGCCGATCCTGTCCCAGTTGCTGAAAGCCGAGATGGCCGAGCGCGAGGTCCGGTCCATCGCCTATCACATGAAGGCTGCCCGCTTCCCAGCCTACAAGGACCTCTCCGGATACGACTTCGCCGCCAGCGAAATCAACGAAGCGACGGTGCGCCAATTGCATAGATGCGAGTTCATCGACGGCGCGCAGAATATCGTGCTTGTCGGCGGACCGGGCACAGGAAAAACACATGTCGCCACCGCCCTCGGCATCCAGGCGATCGAGCATCACCGTCGAAAGGTCCGATTCTTCTCGACCATCGAATTGGTCAACGCGCTTGAGCAGGAGAAGGCTAAAGGCAAGGCGGGGCAGATCGCAGAGACCTTGGTCCGCCTTGATCTGCTCATCCTCGACGAGTTGGGATACCTGCCGTTCAGCGCCTCAGGGGGAGCACTGCTCTTCCACCTTCTGAGCAAGCTCTATGAACGGACGAGCGTTGTGATTACCACCAACCTCAGCTTCAGCGAATGGGCAACCGTCTTCGGCGACGCCAAGATGACAACCGCATTGCTCGATCGCCTGACCCACCGCTGCCATATCCTGGAAACAGGGAACGACAGCTTCCGCTTCAAGGCCAGCTCGGCAGCCGCAGCACAGAAGAGAGGACAAAACGCCAATCCCTTGACTAAACCCTGA
Organism: Pigmentiphaga soli; assembly: GCF_039541095.1. Lineage (NCBI taxonomy): Bacteria > Pseudomonadati > Pseudomonadota > Betaproteobacteria > Burkholderiales > Alcaligenaceae > Pigmentiphaga > Pigmentiphaga soli. The sequence goes on along the minus strand of NZ_BAABFO010000004.1, from coordinate 206,415 downwards.
TCAGAAAACCATACTTAGAGGTGGCTCACTTCTCGGTGGAAAAACTGGCTCAGTTCCGCGTGCAAACCAACACCTTGAAGACCTAGAGCCGTGCCCGGACGCCAAATGCGACCGATTATCCGCCAGAAGGACTCCCGTTGACCCGCATGCGGTGCCACCGCTGGCAGCCGATAGATGGCAGCTAACCCGACGAGTGGCAGCACCGTGCAGGCAACCATCAGCCAAGCGAAGCCGAGCCTATTCAGGAGCGCAAGTCCCAATGGACCACCCGCTGCGTAGGCACCGTACATACCGACGCCAACGAGCGACATGACCCGGCCAGTTCTCGCCTGCCCCATCAGCCCAATGGCCCAGCTTATCATGCCCACATTAGCAACGCTCTCGCCGAGACCAAGCAGAAGGCGCCCGACGATCAGCACCGCGTAGCTGCCGCCCATGGGAAGTTGAGGCCAACTCGCGGTGAAGCAGATCAGCCCGGCCGCAGCATAGAGGAGCAGGCCCCGCTGCATACAATGTTTGCCTCCGAGTCGATCAACATGGGCTCCAGCCCAGCCACGCGTGAGGATCGTCGATACAAAGGTAATCCCGACAGCTAGCCCCCCGTAGGCGTTATCCAGCCCCAGGCCATGCACGACGTGGACCGGCACCGCCGGCAACGACATTGCAACAGTAAGATACGAGAGAAACAATGCCGCTGTGAGGGCCAGAACCCGGCGATAAGCTAATTCGGGCTGTTCAACATCGGACATGGGCACGCACTCACCAGCAGGGTTGATTTGATTCTAGTTTGCTAGCATACTAGCTCCTATGGCTAGTGAAGATGTCAAGCAGTTCAACGTTTACCTCCCGGTCAGCCTGATCCGAGAGGTCAAACATCATGCGATTGAAGCCGAAATGTCGCTCTCGGCGCTCGTTGCCGACGCGCTACGCGCGTATCTGAACGAGAAAATCAACAAGAGAGGAGATCTTCCGCGCAGCCAAAACAGACGTAGAAAAGGAGATGAACAATGAAGACCGAAGGTGTGAAAGCAATCTTCCTGACGACCCATAATTGGGGAAAGTCCGCAAAGTTCTTTCAGTCCTTGGGATACGAGCTTGACTTTGAAACCGATCATAATTCTGGACAACTGCGCAACGAGGCGGGCCCGTATCTTTTCATCGCCGAAGTGCCAGAGAACGAGCAGCCTGCCATCCAAATGGTGCTAAAGATTCGCGATGGCGAAACCCTTGACCTTGCCCCCCCGTTTGAAGTCGTTTCGCCGTTCGCAGACACCCATTGGGGTACGCGGGAAATGACTGTCCGCGATCCGGATGGGCGGACCTGGAGCCTGGAAGCCCCAGCACAGACAAAAGCCGGCGCATCAACATGATGCAAGGCAAGGCGAACTTGGCGCCGGAGAGCACGGCAGAACGTACCGCGCTGTGGCGTGCCCTGCACGTCGAGATCGATGCAGCGCCTCACGTCTTTGAGGACAGGGTTGGGCTTCGCCTTCTGGCGCCCGGCGCGGAGTGGCGGCGTCGTCCCGACATGGATCCCGATTTTACAAAGACCTTTCGTGCGTCGATGGTTGCCAGAGCGAGGTTTGTCGAAGATCTGGTCATTGAACAAGCTGATCGCGGCGTTGCGCAGTATGTCATTTTAGGCGCCGGCATCGACACCTTCGCCCAACGCAGGACAGACGTTGCGTGTCGGATGCGCATCTTTGAAGTCGATCAGCCGGCGCCCCAGGAATGGAAACGCCAACGGCTGACCGCGCTTGGCTATGGCATTCCTGAATGGTTGCGCTTTGTCCCGGTTGATTTCGAAGCAGGAGGCTCTGTCTGGCAGGCACTTGCGGAGGCGGGCTTCGATGCGAAGCAGTCGGCCATCATAGCTTCCACCGGCGTCAGCATGTACCTGACGAAAGAAGCAACTCTGGCAACTTTCCGTCAGGTCGCGGCGCTTGCGCCAGGATCGACACTCGCCATGACGTTCATGTTGCCGCTCTATCTCATGCCGCCTGATGTTCGGCTACAGCTTGGGCAGGCGCTCGAGGGTGCACGCGCAAGCGGAACACCATTCATTAGCTTATTCGCGCCTGAAGAGATAATGGCCATGGCTCGGAGTGCCGGCTTTCAGGATGTTCGGCATGTCCCCCCGAGCGCACTTGCACAACGCTACTTCACGAACCGGAAGGATGGCTTGCAATTATCGAGCGCGGAAGAGTTCTTGGTCGCGACGACCTAGAACTCTGGTTGACGAGGCCCTTTCAGCCAGTCTTCAAACTCAGACAGGCTGGTTACGCCGTATTCGAGTACAGCTTCATAAACTTGAAAGCTGGATGGGCGTCTACCTGAACAGGAACCGTTCGCCAGCGCGGTTTTGATCGCCAAAATCGACTGGCGAGCGGAAGTGGTCAGCTTTGACGGAATTGTGCGAAGATGTTTGAGATCAGGCTGCCTCTCCGGCTCGTCGACAAACCAGATGTCAAAGGTCCAGTCTCGGCCGGTCTCGTCGCGACAGGTTACCCCCAGATACAGGCCATCGGGATATTTTTCGACATCACTGTTCCAGATACCCGTATCATTGCGGAATTGAACAGAGCCTATAGAAGCATGCATAGCCAGCTTCCCGCCAAGTTCAGCCACCGCGCGGTGCGTCTCCTCATCCAGCTTCTTGCACGTAACGGTGATGTCGATATCCCGGCGGACCATCAGACCCAGTGCGGAACTTCCCACGCGCGTCGGACTTCCGATCTCTGACAGCAAGTTGTCCAAGCCGAGCGCATCTATTAGCGCGTCGGCTTCGGCCTGCAACTTCGCTTGATGAATGAGTAATTCTGATAACCCATCAGTTTTCGACATCTATACAACCCCTTTTACCGCTTATCAGCGCTGTCATTTTGAGTTTCCAGGTTTCTAAGGCTTCTAACGAAATCGCTCGCGATCTCTGCGCTGCGTTCTGTAAAATCTATGAGCAGGTTCAATTCTGCCGCCGAGTAGCGGTTAAACAGCCGTTCCGTCGCCGCCTGGAGAGGATGATAGATCGCTGCGAGTGCGCCTATGTTCTCGGGACGCAGCCGGACGTAGACACGTCGACGATCTTGCGGATCACGCTCACGAGTGACGTAACCGCCCTGCTCCAACCGATCGATCAGGCTCGTGACGGCTCCGGTCGTCAAGCCAGTATGCCGCGCCAAGTCACCTGCGGTGGCACAGCCGCGTAATTGAATCAGATCGAGGCACTCAAGGGCTGTAGGAGTGAGCCCGACTGCGTCGGCGACTGCCTGGCTAATTAAGATACTCTGGGCGCTAGCTATCCGAAGCGCTACGCCAAGCCTCGTCATCTGGTCTGTCCGCCGCTGATTTGACTTTACCATCAGATTCCCTTAGCAATCAAGATAATCGATCGTCAAGATATCACAGTTGGAGGCACCCGCAATGCATGGCGTGCTCGCTCCCTTCGCAGCCTTTACCGCGCTTGCTCTTGCCGCCATGAGCCTAGGCGGCGCGTTGTACGAGTGCCTGTTGGTGGATCGGATATGGCCTGCGAATATTCACTTGATCCAGCCGGAACAGGGTGGGCTCAACCGGAAGCTCTTCGGGATGCCTGTGCACTTTGTCTTTGAGTTCACCCTCATCGCCGCCTTGTGGCTGGTCTGGGCACATCCATCTGCACGCCTGTGCCTTTTCATTGCGGCGGCAAGCCATCTCGTTATGCGTGCCTGGTCAGGTATCTATTTCATCCCCCGCGCACTCGAGTTCGAACGAGCGAACCAAATGACGCCGGCTATGCAGGAGAAAGCAAGGAGATGGGTGCGGCTGAGCATTTGGCGCGTACCTCTAGACTTTGCGACACTGCTAGCGTTGTGTGGCGCAGTCACTGCCCTGCTGATTAGCCAATAGCTGCATGCCTGACCTCTTTGATATCGTTCTCCCGGAGAAAAATAGCATGATCGACATGACGACAATGGTTACGTACTGCGCAGTTGTTCTAGGCTTTGTCTTTATTCCGGGGCCAGCCACGCTGCTCACCGTGGCGCGGGCTACAACTTCTGGAACGAAGGTCGGGATCGCCACCGGAGCCGGGATTGCCGCTGGCGACCTGGTACACACGCTCATGGCCGTGGTCGGTATCTCGGCAGTCATAGCCGCCTCTGCCATGCTGTTCAGTATCGTCAAATATATCGGCGCTGCCTATCTCATTTATCTCGGTATACGCGCGCTTCTGGAAAAAACCTCAGTCAATCCGTCGGCCGGCGCAGTGCGGATTTCCGCTGGTCAGGCTTTCAGTCAGGCAATTTTGGCGGAAGTCCTTAATCCCAAGACAGCGTTGTTCTTTCTTGCATTCCTCCCGCAATTCGTTCGGCCAGAGAACGGGTCGATAACGCTTCAACTCATCATTCTAGGGATCATCTTTGTTGGCCTAGGCCTCGTCAGCACAATCCTATTCGCAGTGGGCGCGAGCGGGCTGGGCAATTTCCTGCGCCGGAACCCGTCGGTGATGAAATGGCAGGGGAAAGTGGTCGGCTGCGTGTACTGTGCTCTAGGGGTTCGACTAGCGCTTCAAGAGCGCTAGCACCTATGCCGCTTCAGCTTAAATGCCCGAGAGTGCAGCACGCCGGCGAGCTGCTCGATCGCCGGACCAATTTACTGCCGGGGCTCCTTCAGCAGATGGCGGAGCCCCGCACGGACCGGCCGCAAGTTCGCATCCGCATGCTTCATCCAGCGCAAAATCACGGAACGCCATCAGCCGTTGGTCTGTAGCCAATCCCTCCGGCCATGTGAGCGCATATACGTGGGGCGCGAGCGCCTTGACATTGTCACCATATGGCCGAACCAGACGACCGGCCTCCAGTTCCGCGTTGATCATCGGTGAACGACCTAGAGCAACGCCCAACCCATCGATAGCCGCGGAAAGCGCAACGCCATAGTGGCTGAAGCGGAGCCGTGGCTGTGTGTTATCGGCGCTCACTTTCAGCCGCTCCAGCCAATACGACCACGCCAACGCTCGGTCAGGCGCAGGGTCCTCCTCGATGAGCGTATAACGAGTCAGATCAAACTGCTTGTTTTCCCTAGGCTGCTTCAGCAAGATCGGGCTACAGACAGGATAACTCTCTTCCCGGAAGAGAAAAATCTCGTTGTCTGTCAGCCCGCCCGCCATACGGGCCAGCGCAGCATCGATGAATGCCTGCGGGTCGGCGGACAGTAGCTTTTCCGGGAGCCCGAATGGCTGGGCCAGGAAGAACCAATGGAAATTGGCGCGTCTAAATCGTTCGTCCACCAGATCCCATGCATCCAGGGTCGGAATCACGGCCAGCGAGGCGAAGTGCGTCACCTGCCCCGGGTAATCGAGCGCGAGGCGGTATCCGGCGCGTGCCCCCCGGTCGTGTCCCACAACGGCAAACCGGCGGTGTCCAAGTTTGGCCATCAAGGCAATCAAGGCGCTGGCCACGCGACGCTTGGTCCAGCGAGGCCGATCCGAGTCGGGCCGACTGCTACCGTAGCCGGGCAGGTCCGGCGCCACGACCGTAAACGACTGTGCCAGCCGTGGCGCGACATGTCGCCATGCAAGATGGGTTTGTGGGTAGCCGTTTAGCAGCAGCACGGGCGGTCCTCCGGAGCCGCCAGTGACGCCGCAAAACGCCACGCCGCCCGCCTCGATGTGCAACTCTGAGAATCCAGCAACTGAGTTCCACGATGCAATGCCGTCGATACCCGACATCATCAACTCCGTACGGTATGGATCGCTAGCGTGAAAGAGCCATACGAACGAAATCCGACAGGTCCCGGTTGAAGCGCTCCGGTTCTTCGAGGAACGGCGCGTGCCCTGAATCGGCATACAGCTCGCTGCGGATCTGTGGGTTGAGGCTCGTAGCCCTGGCGATGCTGGGCTTGGCCTTCACGAGCGCATCCTGAGCGCCGTAGATCAGCAGGAGCGGAACCTCGGCCTTGCTCAATCCTTTGCCTGCCTCGACCGTCATCGACTGCACGGCACGTTGCATGTCCCACGATGCCAGCGCTGCGTTGGCCAGCAGCAAGGAGAACGTGGCCGCGTCGGGCTGGCGGTGGAAGCACAGCCGCAGGAAAGCGCGCTCGCCGTCCAGATGGGTTTGCAAGTCCGAAGCGATCATGTCGCGATAGACTTCAGGGTGCGCCACGATCTGGTCGGGCTTCAGCTCGATCACTCCGCCGACATAGACGGCACCGGCGATGGCTTTGTCGCCATAGGCTGCCAGGTAGTTCGATATCACGGCACCGCCCAGCGACCATCCCACGAGCACCGGTTTACGCGCGTGTGTCGATTCGATGATCGCGGCTAGGTCATTGGCCCAGCGGCGCCCGTCGGTGTAGGAACTGGCCTCGGCCGGTTTTCCTGACATGCCGTGCCCACGCAGGTCGTAAGTGATCAATCGGTAATGCTGGAGTCGAGGGTCCTGTAATTGCTTACTCCAGTTCAGCCGGCTGCCCAGCAGGCCATGAATGAAAATGATGGGAGAACCCTCGGGATCACCAGCTTCCTGGACGGCCAGCACCACTCCATCGGGGGCAGTGACGGTGTAATTCCGGGTTGCGGCGAACGTAGCCGGCGCGGCGGCCAGTAGCGCAAATGTCGCTATCAGTGCGCCGAGTGCACCACGAAGTTTCGACAAAGACATAGACACGTACTCCTAGGTTCCTAGAACACGCCTAGTCTCAAGCCTCACATTGATGTGAGTGTCAAGCGGGGAAATGGTACAGTGGGCCCATGTCCAAGCCTCAAAGCCCCATGACCATTGGCGATCTCGCCCACAAGACAGGAGCAAGCCGGCGCTCGATCCGGCATTACGACGACAACGGACTGCTAGCTTCCGTACGCGCGGAAAACGGCTATCGGATGTTTCTCCCCGTCGCCGTCACTCAGGTCCGTCAGATCCAGAGGTTGATCGCCACAGGCTTCAGCTTGGCGGAAATCCGCGGATTTCCCGATTGCATGCGCATGATCGAAGGCGCTGCAGCGTGTCCTGAAACGAGTGAAGTGCAACGCCGACGGCTCGCTTCCATAGAGCGGCAGATCGCGGACCTTGAACAGCGACGCGCACGGCTGCGCCAGATGCTGGTAGAAAAGGCCTAGCAGGCTGCTGAAGTACCCCCATCCTCGATCGTCGACCGACATCAGTGGCAGGAATCTCGAGTGTGCGGAACAGTCATCTTCGTGGAGCAATTGTTCATTGATCACTTGGAAATCTCCGAACCGTTCAGGCAGCCCCATCCTGGAATGCTCGCCTGGTAGCGGTAGAGGGCGGTTCCGACAAACCGTCGATTGTCCTTGGCGGTCACCCCGACATGACCGGCTCGACTGGGAAGCAGGCCGTGGATGCGATCCCATTGATCGTCTCGTAGGGCGTAACGGAATGCCATGGCTGCGCGGGCAAATGAAGGGGGGCGTCTAGCATCGCCTATCTGGGCAATTGATAACGGACCTAGGCACCGATGTGGCAGCCATCGTCACACTGGATCATGGCGAGTGGTTGGTGGGTCCCGTCAGTATCGCGTTCTCAACTGATTGACCGCTGTCCTATCTATTATCCATCGCCATCGTGGACGGGAGGCGCATCTAGTTGGTATGTCAGATCTGCTTGGCATGAGCAAGAGCACGCTGCAGCAAGCTGCTCATCTGATGTCTGGGCGTTTCCGGTTAAGAAATCGTGGTGGAAGTCCGTTGCTGCGACTGTTGATAGACCCTAGCGGAGCAGTCATAACGAGGAGTTCAGTCGAGAACTCGTCCAGGCAGTTCAGCGCACAGGATTAAAGGATCTTCGATAGGCCGTTGGGCTGACTCCCACGATCCGGCCGAAATGTTCCCGCAGGGAGGTGGGGCTTCCAAAGCCCACTGCACTAGCGATGTGCTCAATGGGTAGGTTTGTCGTTTCTAGCAAAGTCTGCGCACGCCTGACACGCGCTCTTAGAAGCCACTGGAGAGGGCTAGTGTTCAGTTGTTCCTGAAATCGTCGACTCAAGGTGCGGCTGCTCATCGCAGCCTGCCCAGCCATGTCCTTCAGGGTCAAATCTTGATCTAGCCGTTCTTCGATCCATTGCAGCAATGGGCTGAGATTGGAAGGTGCGCCAGGGGGATCGTAGGCGATGAACTGCGCCTGCCCGCCATCTCGTGCAAGAGGCATGACGGCACATCGAGCTGTGTCTGCTGCAACGGCATTGCCGCAGTCTTGTCGAATCATGTGTAGGCACAGATCCATTCCGGCGCACGCGCCTGCCGAGGTGAGTATCCGACCGTTGTCCACGAAAAGAACATTGGGGTCGACTGTGACCTGTGGGAAGAGATCTGCCAGAAGTTGTACACCACGCCAGTGGGTGGTGGCACGCAAGCCATCTAGCAGCCTCGTGCGTGCCAGGATGAAGGCGCCACTGCACAACGATGCGATCCTCGCACCATTCTTTTCCGCTGCTCGGATGGCTTCCAGCAGGGTGTTGGGGATAGGGGAAAGGACATCGTCGAGCCCCGGAATGATGACAGTCTGGGCATTCACGGCATGGCTCAAGCCCCAGCGGATACGCATGTCGAACAACTTTGTTCGAATACGATTCGACTGGGCGCATACGAGAACCTCGTATGGGATCTTCCCCGGCGCGAGGGGCACGCGCCCGAACATCTCGCAGGCCATCGTCAGGTCAAACGGCACAACGCCATCAAACGCCAGGATGGCTACCCTGTGTGCTGTACTTTGCTTCACAGAACTCGCTCCCTTGATTGGCAAGAATCCTTCGATAGATGGCATTCTAGCCAATTGGCGAACTTCCGACATGTCGACATACTTGTGCTTCCGGCGAGAGGAAAGTCGCTGAAGACATAACCATTGAGCAAGGTCGAGGCATGCCTGCATCCATCAGGCGCCTGGATTGCCCTGACATATTGAGCCACCCAGCGGATGAGTCATGACCACAAGCGCACAGGCAGAAAAGAACTCACTCGATCAAATCAGAAGTATTGAATCCAAACAACTGAGGCGCCTGGAGAAGGCGTCGATCGTCGAGGCGACAACTCTGATCCTGCTAGTGTTCGTTGCGGCACCTCTCCGGCATTTCGGGGATTGGCCGTATGGCTCGAAGCTACTTGGACCAATACATGGGATCGCATTCTTAGCGTACCTATGGACTGCCTTACAAACTGTAGCCGGCGGCGGCTGGCATAAACGTGAAATGCTTCGATTGTTCGCAGTTGCGTTCCTGCCATTCGGCGGCTATCTCAATATCCGGTGGCTACGTGAACGGGCGAGAATATTCAACGATATCGGACAGGCCTGATGATGATTGCGGCGCTCTATCCCTATTTGGTGGCGACGCACGTGACGGCGGTGGTGTTTCTGGTAGGCGGCTTGCTTGCGCAAGAAAGGATAGTAAATGCCATTTCGCAGTCCCCACCGGAAGAACAAGCTGGGATGCTGGCTGCATTGCAGCGCTTTGATCTCCTTGTCACCACGCCTGCATTGTTGTTGACCTGGATCTTCGGGTTATCACTGGCGCTCAGCGCAGGATGGCTGTCATCACGATGGTTGCTGGTCAAGCTGGTTTTCGTCGTCGCGCTCTCCGCCTTGCATGGATTCCGTTCCGGGCGAATACGTCATTGCATTCGAACTGGAGCAGCTATAAGAAGAATTCCCGGTGCTGATCTAGGCATCGTGATTGCGATGCTAACCATAGCTGTGTTGGCATTTGTGAAGCCGGTCTAGCACGATAGCGGAGAGTCCTTCATGTCCCCGGACGTGGCGAACCTGTCTGCCGGCATGGGCCAGCAGGACGCGGGGCGAGTTTCCGGAGCGTAACGATGCTGATGCGCCATATCCGGTATTTCATCGCCGTGGCGGAGGAACTCAGCTTTACCCGTGCTGCGGAGCGACTTCACATCGAACAGTCGCCTCTGTCGCGATCCATCCGCCAATTGGAGGATGATCTTGGCGTCCGGCTCTTCGAGCGTAACAGCCATGGTACCCGGCTCACCTGGGCTGGACAAGTCTTCCTTGAGGAGGCACGGCGCGTGCTGGCAGCGGTCGAGCAGGCCCGTGCCGGCGCAAGGGCCGCCGCGACCGGATACCGCGGGCTCCTGAGAATCGCGCTGTCCGACGGCATCTCGCCATCGCACTTGAGCAACCTGCTGGCTCGCTGCCGCGAAGAGTCGCCCGAGGTCGAGATTAGCCTCTTCGAAGTGACACTCGCACAGCAGTTGAAAGGCCTGAGAGAGGGCGACTACGACGCGGGGTTCGCGAAGGCGGAGCATCCGGGGGAAGGATTGCAGGCCACGCCGGCGTGGAGCGAGCCTCTGGTCGTCGCGGTGCCGGCGCGGCATCCCGCCTTGATCCATCCCGAGCTTTCCCTGATGGAGCTGCTTTCCCATCCACTGGTGCTGTGTGACCCGAACGCGTGCGCAGGATGCAGCCGGCAACTCGACAGGCTGTTGCGTGCCGCGGAATGCGAGGTCAGGATTGCCGAAAGGGTGGCGTCCCATGACCTGCTGATGGCGCTGGTGGCGGCGGGCTACGGCCTCGGGATCACCACCCGCACGCATCTGTCCCTGTGGCGGCACCCGGATGTCGTCTCGCGTCCGTTGGCCGGTGAAGTCCCCCCGTTGACGACCTACCTGTTGCGCCGGGATGCCGAAGACTCGGTGCAGTTGCGGAGCTTCGTCGAACGATTGCGAGAAACCACGATGCCTGATTCCGAAAAGGCGTAGGTAGGTGCGAGGGAGTAGGACGAGGGCCCGGACAAGACGGCAAGCTTGTTCGTTTGTCTTCATGTTGTGGCAACCCCAATGCGGAGCATGGATAGAGGCCATGATGGGTGCGCTGACCAAGCCTGTGAATGTACCGCCCGCAGCGGATACAGGGACATCACCAGCAGCACGGCCATTGCGATGTTGAAGATGCGCAGGTGGCGTCGGTCCGTGAGCCAGCGGCGCGGCGTCGTGCCGAAGGCGGCCCAGACGGCGACGCTGGGAGCATTGACAACGGCGTAGAGGACCGCTGGCGATCACCGCCAGCGTGCCGCCGTCGGCGGGTGCGTAGGTGGCGATGGCCCCGATGGCCATGATGGCACGTCTTGGGATTGCCTCACTGGAAGGCGGCAGCCTTCCAGAAGCCGGGTGGCCGATCTGGGGGCGGCCGTCTCCCGCAACGGTTGTGAGGTCTCGATCTACCAGCGTCAGGGTTAAACCTCAGATTAACTTGAGGTCAAGTGAGGTGTCAGCGACGCGAATCGGCTGTTGGCGATCGGCCACACCCTCGCCTCGCCAAGTGACCTCCTCGCGTGGACCAATGGCAAGGACCGGACAGGCCGCGAGCTCGGGTGCGGGTGACGACATCACCGGATGGTCGTCATTGCGGAGTGCGGGTGTCTTCGCTGAGTGCCGCGTCGGCGGCATGGGTGGGCCCTGGAGCGCGCGACGCATCGCTGGCAACCAGATCAAGTGCAGACAGCAGCGCATCGCCCTCGACCAACCCATGCAGCAGCAGTGATCTTCCCGTGAGGCTGTCTTCCAGCCGCACGGTGGGCGTGGCGTTGATGCCGCTGCGCAGGGCCTCGTCGGCCTGTGCGCGAACGATGGCTGCGGGGCGATCGCTGTCCAGGCATGCCTGGATGGCGGTGGTTATGCCTGGCCAGGTCAGGTCTGCCGGCAGCCCCTGGCCATCGCCCCGGGTGTTTTGGTAGAGCCATGCGATGGCACCGAAGAACGCCTCGTGGCCTTGCGCCTCACCTGCGCACTCGGCCATGCGGGCCAGCCGACTCGCCTCGGGATCGTGCATCGCCAGCGGCAGGTGATGCCACCGCAGGCTGGTCTCGGGATGGGCATCGATCCAGGCCATCAGGGTCGGGTAGTAGGCCTTGCAGAACGGACACTCCAGGTCGGCGTACAGCGTCAGCGTGAAGCGCGCATCGGCTGGGCCGCGGCGCCAGGGTGGGCCGGCCGGATGCGCCTGCGCGGCCTCAGGCCCCGTGCGTGGTGCCGGCGCACCGGGCGTGCGGTACAGGAGCCAGCCCAGCAGGCCGACTACAAGGATGCTGGCGACCACCCAGGGCAGCCGTGGCAGGCGCCCGGCGCGCTTGCGAATGGCCTGGGATCTTTGCTTCGAGGACATGACGCGCTCCGGTCATTTCGGCAGGAACAGCGGCGGCGATGCGATACCACGCGCCTGGTCGATCTTTTCGGCCACCTTGAAGGCGGCATCCAGTTCGCCGATGCCGTACTGGCGCATGAGCTGGTAGCGCTCGGCCTTCTCTTCCGGTTCGGTCTGCGCAAGGGCCAGATAGAGGCTGGGCGGCACGGCGCGGAACAGCACTTCCATCGACTTGGACAGGATGACGCCCTCGCTGAACTTGCCCGCCTCCTTGCGCGCGGACAGCATCAGCGCCTTCTGCGCGGGTGAAAGTTCGCGGAACCGGGCGATCTTCTCCACCTCGTCGGGCGGCATCGACAGGCAGATCCACCACTCGATCATGTTGAGCATGGGCTCGGCGGCCTTGGGCAGGTCGTCGATGTTCTGCGTCGCCAGCCAGTACCACGCACCGAGCTTGCGCCACATCTTGGTGATCTTGACCACGTAGGGCGCGAGCAGCGGGTTCTTGGTGATGATGTGGCCTTCGTCGGTGACGTTGATGATCGGCCGGCCCAGGAACTGGTCGCGCTCGGCGATGTTGTTCACCGTGTTGATCAGCGAGATGTAGGCAATGGAGAGCTGCGCGTTGTAGCCCTCGCGCGCGAAGGTGGCCAGATCCACGATGGTGATGTCCGCCTCGGGCCAGGGCGTGCCCGGACGGTCGAACATCTCGCCGTCCGCGCCCTGGCAGAGCATGTCCATCGCGTCGGCCATCTCCAGCAGCCGCGCACGCCGGGCATCCGGCAGGTTGGCGTCGCGGGCGCGTTCGCGCAGCGCGTCGCGCACGTCGCGGGTCAGCACCGTGCGCGCCTGTGCCACGCAGCGCTGGGCGGCGTCCAGGATGCACTGGCGAATCAGGCTGCGGTCGGCGCGCGTCATACGCGCTTCCTCCTTGTCCTCGCCGCCGGTGATCATCAGCCGGGCGGTGATTTCGAGTTCGCCGAGTACGTCCCGCTGGTCATCCCCGTCGTCGGCCGGATGGGTGTCGCCGTCCTCGTCCAGGGCGTCGGCATCCAGCGTCTGCACCTGGCCCGGTGTATCGACGAGGCGCCAGGCATCGGCGAATGGCGCCAGGCTCACGCCCGCGCCGGGTGCCAGCTTCACGCGATGCACGCTCAGGCCCAGCCGAGCGGCGAAGTCACCGAACAGGCCAAAGCTGTTGCCGGCCTCGACGATGAACAACCTGGGCCGGTAGATCGCCGTGACCTGGTTGAGGATGTTGTTCAGCGTGGCGCTCTTGCCGGAGCCGGTGGGGCCGAAGAGGAACAGGTGGGCGTTCATCTGCCGGTCGAGCCGGTTCAGTGGATCGAAGGTGATCGTGCCGCCGCCCCGGTTGAAGAAGGTGATGCCCGGATGGCCGGTGCCCTGGCTGCGCCCCCACACCGGCGCCAGATTGGCCGCGTGCTGCGCGAACATCAGTTGCGTGTACCACTGCCGCTTGTCCGCCGCCGGGTCGAACAGACAGGGCAGCCAGCGCAGGTAGGTGTTGAGCGGGGCCACCTCGTCCTCTTCGCGCACCGGCTGCAAGCCCGCATTGAGCATGACATTGACCAGTTGCAGGCCGCGGGCGTCGAGCTGCGCCATGTCGCGGCCGCGCAGGTAGAACGCCAGCGTGCCCCGGTACAGCTTGTGCGCACTGCCGATGAGGCCGCGGGCCTGCTGCACGTCCTGGCGCGCCTGTTCGCTGGCGAGCGTCTCGCCAACCGCCTTGCGGGCCAGGTGGTTGAGGTGCGCCTCCAGCACATCCTGCGGCGTGGCGACCAGGGTCAGGCACATCACCGTGTCCTCGGGCATCTGGTCGAACAGCGCGTTCATCGCATCGCCGCCCTTGCGCGTCTCGCCGGTCACGTGTCCGGTCGCGGGCGGCGAGCGCAGACGATCCATGACGATGGCCCGGTGCGGCATGCCGTCGAAGAACCACAGGCCGCGGGCGACATCCGAGCGCGGCTGGCCGAAGAACAGGCGTTGCGCGAAGTCGCCGCTGGCCAGTTCGATCTCGCCCTCTTCCTGTTCCTCCGGGTAGCGGGCGAGCGCGTAGAACCGTTCCCGGTCCTCGGCCGTGCTGCCCAGCGCGCCGGGATTCGGGTTGAACCAGCGCAGCAGCCAGTCGTGGATGTCCGCCGCGCCAAGGCGCCGGGCCTTGACGCCGGCATTCCCCAGGCCGCCGACCAGGCGGTCGCAAATCGTCGCCAGGGCCTGCTCGGGCGATTGCCCCCGCCGGGCCAATGCGGCGTCCGGGGTGCGCCGATAAACCACCATGCGCACGCGCCGGGTCTGGCCGCGCCACGGCAGGCGTGTGACCGTGGTGTCCTCGAACAGGCCGCCCGGCTTCGCGATCGCGCGCAGGTGGTGCCCGAAGAAGCGCAGATAGAACTCGCTGAACGCGCTGCCCTGCGCGCGTGGATGCAGGTACGCCCCCAGCGTGCGCAGGTAGTGGTCCCAATCGGCTTCGTCCTGCGCGTAGAGTTGCACCACCCACGGGTTCTCGTCCAGTTCGTCGAAGGAGTCCTGCAGCGCATTCTCCAAGGCATCGCGGGCCTGCCACAGCCAGGCGGTCTCGCGGCCTTCGGTACCGATCGGCTGTAACTCGAAGAACGCCGCCACCGATTGGCCATCTTCGAGCAGCATGCTCTTCGTGGCCGGCAGGTACTCGACCCAGGGCAGCAGGTCGGCGAAAGACGGCGCCACGTCGTAGAGCGCCGCGTGATCGGCCCGCGTCGCGGGTCGCCGATGGTGCCGCCCAGGGGCGGCGCCAGGTGCCGCGATGCCGTGCGCGGCAAGGCGGGCGACATGCTGCGTCCAGGCGTCCAGCTCGATGTCGGCCTGGACTGGCCTGGGGGCCGGACGACGCGGCCACGGCAGTCGCCAGCCCATCAGTAGTCCTCCAGCCGTTCGCCCGGCATCGCGTACTGCACGCGCTGGTAGAGCGGGAAGACGGTGCTGTAGCCGGGCACCGGTACCGGGTCGGTGCCGGCCAGGTGCGGAAAGACATACATCACCAGATCGGGGTTTGGCAGTCGATGGAACTGTCGCTGGATCTCGTTCGCTGCGGTGCGGGTGTAGGCCGCGTTCCGGGCGGGCGCCGCGAGGGTGTCAGCGTCGGCCAGCGGGCGGCGCAGGCCCTGGCGTGCGTCGAGCAGCAGGCGGCCGGCCTGGCCGCCGCTGTAGCCGCCAGTCTCGTGCTGCCAGATGTCCAGCATGGTGTGCTCGCCCCGGTGCAGCAGCTTTTCCGAGCTGGTGGCACAACCCGCGAGAACCGCGGCGGCGAGCAGGACAAGGGGGCGGTCAATCCAGGTCCGACGCATGCGCTTCTCCCATGAGGTGATTCACCCGGCGCCCCTCGGCGTCGTGGTCGATGGCGATCGGCTGCTCCAGGTGCACGGCCACCCTGGCGCCGGGCTGCACGTAGACCGCAGCGAAGGCCTGACCGTAGAGCTTGTTGACCCAGTCGGCCATGTCGCGCACGCCACCGGCCAGGATGCGGCCCATGGCCTCGTTGCCCGAAATGCCGACCGTGCCCAGCGAACCGTTGTTGTTGGCGACCACGGCCACGCTGCCGTTGTCGGACTTGATGAGCGAGGCGGCGCCTGCGCCGGCCGCGGTGATCAACGCCTGCGATCCCAGGTACTGCTGGGCATTGCTGCGGCGCTCGCCCGAGACGCACGGGATGCCGTAGGGATCGCTGATCCAGCCCAGGCCATCCAGCAGACTGGTGCTGTTCTGGCTTCGACTGCGCTTGCCGTCGTCCTCCGGCACCGTGCGGATGGTGCCGTCGCTGAACACGAAGGTGATGGAACGGACCTGCCCACGCACGCACGAGAGCGCCCAGTCGCCCGAGGCCGTGCCGCTGACCACCGCACCGGCCACGTCGGGAATCTCGATGCCGTTGGCCGCCAGGTTGTCGGCCCCGATCAGCACCTTGAAGGGAAACGGGTCGTTGACGGTGCCGTCGATGGGGATGCGGCCGATCAGCGCGGTCATGGCGACCGAGCCCATCAGCGTGGCGTTGGTGGGCAACGTATAGACCGCCTGGGTGGTGCCGCCAACGGCCTGCGCCGTCCTGTCGCTGACGGCCTCCGCCGCGGCCGAAAGCTCCGGCGAGGCCGGGCCGAAGCTGGAGGGAAAGGCGGGCAAGCGCAGGCTGCTCGAACCGCCCTTGGGATCGGGCCGGGCGTCATCCGGTTCGATCCAGCGCATGCCGCCATCCTTGAGCGGCAAGCCGTCATGCCCGTCCAGTCCAAGGCCGATCGGCAGGTCGGCGGCATCGCCCTTGCCGGACAGCCCGTCCAGGCGGCGCTGTAATTCCTGCATCAGCCCTTGCGTCTGCTGCCGGTCGCTGGCGGCCTGGGTTCGCTCCTGTTCCAGGCGGCGGCGTTCGCTGTCGAGGGCGTTCTGGATGCGCTGGTCGATCGCACCCTCGCGGGTA
The DNA here is from genome assembly GCF_039541095.1 of Pigmentiphaga soli. NCBI lineage: Bacteria > Pseudomonadati > Pseudomonadota > Betaproteobacteria > Burkholderiales > Alcaligenaceae > Pigmentiphaga > Pigmentiphaga soli. The sequence continues at coordinate 189,864 of NZ_BAABFO010000004.1, read as the reverse complement.
CGCAGGCGCTCGTTCTCCGCCTTGTGCTGGCGGTTGTCGCTCAGCGCGGTCTGCAGCTCGGTGCGGAGCTGCTTGACCTGCGCCACCAGGGTGGCGATGGTATCGCGCGGGGTGTCGCCCGCGATGCCGAGCGCCTTCATTTCTTCGGGAGTGAGCTGCCCCGAGACATCCTGCTTGCCAGGTGCAGCGTCACTGCCTGAGAACAACCTGGCACCGACGAACACCAGCAACAATGCCATCGGAATCAGCAGCCACTTCAACAGGGGATTACTCCTCATCGGACGTCCTCCCCGCAGCGGCGGCCGGCGGCAGGTTCGTGCCGGCATCGATGGGACTGAGCACCGGCATCAGGGACTCGGCCAGGCCACGGCCGCGCGTGACCAGATAGACCACCGTGGTGTCGGTCGAAGCGCCCGCCGGCCCAAGGTCGGGATGCTGGAAGGTCGCGGCCACGAAGTCGCCTTGCAGCACCCTTGGATCGAGATCGATACGGTGAGGCGAGGTGTTGGTCAGGCGCACCGCGGTGACCCACTGGTCTTCGAGTCGCCAGGCCGCCAGCGCCCGCGCCTTGAGCGGCAGCGTTGGCAGCAGTGTGTCCAGCGCGAGCGGGCGCCGCAGCGGCACGCGCCCGATGCCGGCCACGGGCTCGACGGTGCGCAGCGGTGCGTAAAGGTTCTGCGCCGCGTAGCGCGTCAGGACAACGGCTACCGGCGTCTGCCGACGCGTGGCGGGTTGCGCTGCCTGGGCTGGGCCGGCGGCAGTGTCACCGCTGGCATCCTCGGCGGCGTCCTGCAGGACGATGCGTACAGGCTCCAGCGGCGGCTCGCCTTCCCGGGCGTCCGTGGCTGCGATGTCGACCAGCACGATGGCGCCGGATTCCACGTCCTGCAGCTGCAGCCGCGTCGGCGCGATGGCCTCGCTGGCGCGCAGGTAGATGGCGCCGCCCGCGCTCTGCACGCGCAGCCGCTCGCCCAGGCTCGGGGGCAGGCCGACACGCACGTTGCGGTCGATGAAGACCACGCGCTCCTGGCCGACGACGAGCGGGACGGCCAGCGGCAGCCGCTGCCAGCGCAGGATCTCGATGGCACGGCTGTCCGGCACCAGGCCGAAGCCAAGGGCCAGGCTCGCCACGATGGTGAAGACGTGGTGTTTCATGGGTTGCCTCCCTGCGAAAGGCCGCCGCCGGGCGTGCCGGACGGAGGCACTGCCGGCGACGGTGCCTCGATGCGCTGCGGCGCGCCGTCATAGCAGTCCAGCGCAAGGCCGAAGGGGTTGTGCTGGGGATCGACGTCCAGCCGCACCACTTTCAGCGGATAGCGCACCAGGGCCCGCTTGACCTGCTCGGCGCCGTAGTACTCGTCCGCGCTGACATCGAGCGTGACGATCCAGTCGCGGCTGGAAACCGTCTTTACCCGCATCGTGGGGTTGTCGCCAAAGCCGCGCCCCGGAATCTCGTAGATGCCGCGCACCCGCTGGCGCAGTTCGCCACTGCTGCGCCGGTGCTCGTAGTCCTGGCGCAGGAAGGCCTGGCAGGCCGGTGTGAAATAGGCCGACAGCGCGTGGAGGTTGCGCGGGTAGTCCTGTTCGCCATCCGTCGGCCAGCGCTGGACCTGCTGCCAGACGTAGAAAGCGAATGCATAGACATTCTCGGGCGGCACATCCCACCAGGCGCGGGTGCTGCCCGAGCGCAGATCGGGGGGCACGTGGATCGTCAGTTGCCTCGGCGCACTCCACCAGCCGAAACCGAGCAGCAGCGCAACCACGAACAACGCACCGGCGCCGAGGCGCAGCGTGCGCACATGGGCCTGCAGGTGATGGACTTCGTTCCTGAAACGGCTCATGAGGCGGCTGCTCCGCGTGAGCGCCGGGTGGTCCAGTACCCCGAACGCGTGATGAGAAGGTGCCCACCGAGCCAGGACGCTGCCAGCGGATGGCGCAGCGCCAGGCGCCACTGCAGTTGCCGGTACAGCCAGGTGTCCGGGCGGCCGCGCTTCTGCCGGCGCAGGAAGCCGCCACCACCGAACACGCCAGCCGCCACGCCGGCCACGACCAGGGTCGGCACCATGGCGACGCTGTGCGTGGCCCAGGCCAGCGGCACGCCGGCGATGAACCCCGCCACCGCGGACAGGCCGGCGCAGATCCAGAGCTCGTCGGCGGTCAGGCCCCCCACCACCACGGGCTGGCGGTTCAGCCTGTGCGGCAGGAAGGTGACCAGCCCGTCACGCGCGATATCGTTCACGGCAGCCATCGACGCTCAGAGCACGCCGGTGGCCTTGGTCAGCAGCCAGATTCCGACCACCAGCAAGATCGCACCCACGGCCACGGTGAGGCCGAACTGGCCCCAGGTGGCGCGGCCGGTATGGATTTCCGAGTAGCGCGTATAGGCGTGGTAGCACACACCGACGAACATCGAGGCGACCACCAGCAGCGCGACCAGTAGCACGATGTCGTAGCCGTAGTTCTGCAGCGTCTGCATGATGCCGCTGCCCTGGCCGCGCGACGGGTCCTCGATGGTCGGCAGGCCCTGCGCCCGGGCCGCCAGCGGCAAGCCCATCAGCGCCAACGACGCGAGGATGGTGGTGGCAGCGCGATGGGGAATCGGATGGATCTTCATGGTGGTAGGGCCTTTCGTGGTGGTCAGGACAGGAGGAAATAGGTCAGCACCAGATACATCGCGACGAATCGCACGACGACACCCAGGAACTGGCGCTGGGACAGGCGCTGCTCGGCCCACCCGGTGTAGGCGGTACGCATCGCCCACACGCCCCACACGAGCAGGACGGCGAACACCAGGCCGAGCACCACCGTGGCCACGGCGGCGGGGGCGAAGCCGCCATTGGCCTGGAAGGCGCTGACCTGGGCGGCGTTCATCGGAGTGCCTCCTGGTCAGAGGGCGGGCTGGACTGGCGGTAGTCGCCGGACAGATCGACCGGATCGCGCGGCTGGGCGCGCGGCGGCGTCAGGTAGTCCTGAATGCCCGTCCGAACGCGCTGGAGGTCCTCGCGCAGGCGGGCATGGTCGAAGTGGTAGCGGGCGCGCGCCTGCGGAGCGGTAAGGGCGGCGTGCTCGGCCTGGAGGTCAATCAGGTCGATCTGGCGAACCAAGGCCGCAAGCTGCTCGCGTTCGATGGCATCGTCTGCCGCGGTGGCGGGTTGCCCGGCAGCAAGCAACATGGCCAGCAGCGGCCATGCGAGCGTGTAACGGTTGGGTTGCGCCATCGAGCCATTCCCGTGAATGCGGATGGCCAGATGCTGTTCCGTCGCCGGCTTCGGTGCCGCCGTGAATGCGAAATGCGGTTCGACCGGATTCCATCCGATAGCTGCTCATTCGGGGCTGGATGCAGCCGCCGATGATTGGTCATCGGCCGGGGTTCGTTGGTAGAATTGAGCAAACTTGGCAAGCGAAGGCTATGAAAGATCAACCGAGACGGTTTTCAGATGACTGACGCCGAAAGCGAAATCCTGACGCTTGAAGAAGTCGCGGCATACCTAAAAGCCGGTAAGCGGACGGTCTATCGCCTGGCTCAAAGTGGAGAGATCCCGGCGTTCAAGTTGGGAGGGACGTGGCGTTTCCGGCGATCCGAGCTGGATCGCTGGATTGCTAGCAGCATTAGCAAGATGAAACCGGAGACGGACTGAGTCTGGAAAGGCTAGCAGCCGACTACGCCTGAGACATAAGGGGGAGACCGCAGTTGACGACAGCACAGCTCTTGACACCGCATCAACGTCAGTACGTTGCGTGGCTGCTCACGCGCCGTGCGGCGGGCGATTCCGTGGAATCGCTGGCCTCAACACTGGTCGACTCGCAGGTTGATCTCAATCCACATCAGGTGGATGCCGCCCTCTTCGCCTGCCGCAATCCCCTTTCGCGCGGTGTGCTCCTCGCTGACGAAGTGGGGCTCGGCAAGACTATTGAAGCAGGGTTGGTCATCTCTCAGCGTTGGGCCGAGCGACGCCGCAAGATTCTCATCATCGTTCCGGCGAACCTGCGCAAGCAATGGCACCAAGAGCTGCAGGACAAGTTCGGCCTGCAAGGATTGATTCTCGAAGCCAAAAGCTACAACGCAATCCGCAAGCAGGATCGACAGAACCCTTTCCTATTCGCCTCCGGCCCGGTCATCTGCTCCTACCAGTTCGCCAAGTCCAAGGCTGACGATGTCAAGAGCATTGACTGGGACTTGGTCGTCCTAGACGAAGCGCATCGCCTGCGCAACGTCTACAAAACCAGCAACGTCATTGCCAAAACACTCAAGGAGGCGTTGTCGCACGTTCACTCCAAGGTGCTTCTGACCGCAACGCCGTTGCAGAACTCGTTGCTCGAACTCTATGGGCTGGTCAGCTTCATCGATGACCGCGTGTTCGGAGACCTTGACAGCTTTCGCTCGCAATTTACTGGCCGGGAACAGGCCTTCAACGCCCTACGTGACCGACTGGCTCCCATCTGCAAGCGCACTCTGCGCAAACAGGTTCAGCCCTATGTGTCGTATACGGCGCGCAAGGCCATCATCCAGGAATTCACGCCGTCAAACGAAGAGCAGGAACTGTCCAGACTCGTCGCTGATTACTTGCGTCGCCCCAACCTGAAGGCCATGCCCGAGGGACAGCGCCAGCTGATTTCACTGGTGCTATGGAAGTTGCTCGCGTCCAGCTCGCACGCCATCGCAGGCGCGCTGGAGACGATGGCCAAACGGCTTCAGGGAGTGCTTGACGAAACTGCCGAGATTCCCGATCTGGCCGAAGAACTCGACGAGGACTACGAGTCGCTGGACGAAACCGCTGATGAGTGGAGCGAGCAGGAAGCCGCTTCTACGACGCCGAGCCGCTCAGAGCGGAATGCCATCGCGCAGGAAATCGAAGAACTTCGCCACTTCAAGGCGCTGGCAACCAGCATCCGCGACAACGCCAAAGGCAAAGCGCTGCTCACTGCGCTGGATCGCGCCTTCGCCGAGCTGGACCGGTTGGGCGCGGCCAGAAAGGCCATCATATTCACAGAGTCCAAGCGCACACAGGAGTACCTCCTCAGCTTGCTGGCGGACACGCCCTACGGCGACGGCATCGTGCTCTTCAACGGCACGAACAGCGACCAGCGTGCGCAGGCGATTTACAAGGACTGGCTCAAACGCCACGAAGGCACTGACCGCATCACCGGCTCCAAGACCGCCGACACTCGTGCGGCACTGGTTGAGCACTTCAAGGAGCGCGGCAAGGTCATGATTGCCACCGAAGCCGGCGCCGAAGGCATCAACCTCCAGTTCTGCTCGCTCGTCATCAATTACGACCTGCCGTGGAACCCTCAGCGCATTGAGCAGCGCATCGGGCGCTGCCACCGCTACGGTCAGAAGCACGACGTGGTAGTTGTGAACTTCGTCGATCTCAGCAACGAGGCGGACAAGCGCGTCTACGAACTGTTGTCGCAGAAATTCCAGCTCTTCGAGGGTGTGTTCGGAGCGAGCGACGAAGTGCTGGGTGCCATCGGCTCCGGTGTCGATTTCGAGCGCCGCATCGCCGAGATCTACCAGAACTGCCGAGAGCCTGAAGAAATCAAGTCCAGTTTCGAGCAACTCCGACTCGATCTCTCAGGAGAGATCAACGAGGCGATGGTCAAGACCCGACAGGCATTGCTTGAGAACTTTGATGAGGAGGTGCAGGAGAAGCTGCGCATGCGCGCCGACGACAGCCGCAACGCGCGCAACTGCTTCGAGCGCATGCTGATGGACTTGACCCGCGCCGAATTGGTCCATTGCGCCGCGTTCGATGACGATGGCTTCGATCTCCGCCACATACCGACTGGAGTCGAGCACAGCGGCCTCGCGGGCATCGAGCTGGGGCGCTACGAATTGCCCCGCCGCTCCGGCGACGCGCATCTATACCGCATCAATCATCCGCTGGCGCGATGGGGCATCGAGCAGGCCAAGGCTCGGGCACTCGACGGGGCTCGTCTCGTCTTCGACTACAACGCCTACGGTTCAAAGATCAGCACGCTAGAAGCCTATCGCGGCAAGGCCGGATGGCTCACCGTGAAGCTGGTCACGGTCGAGACACTCGGCAACCAGGAGCAACATCTGCTGGTTGCCGCGAGCACGACCGACGGCGTCGTGCTCGCGGAAGAAGACCCGGAAAAACTGCTGCGCCTGCCCGCGACCACGCAGACCGCGAGTCTGTTCAACGCCCCTGACGCCACCCTGCTGGCCGACGTGGAAGCCCGCAAGACCGCGCTCCTGCGCGACGTCAACGAGCGCAACCTCGGCTACTTCGAGCAGGAAGTCCAGAAGCTGGATGCCTGGGCGGACGACCTGAAGCTCGGTCTGGAGCAGGAGATCAAGGAGATCGACCGCGAGATCAAGGAGGTGCGCCGAACCGCCGCGACCTCGCCGACACTGGAAGAAAAGCTGTCATGGCAGAAGAAGCAGCGGGAACTGGAAGCCAAGCGCAGCAAGCTGCGCCGCGAGTTGTTTGCCCGGCAGGACGAAGTCGAAGCGCAGCGCAATGACTTGATCAGCCAGCTTGAAGTGCAACTCCAACAGCAGGTCGAGGAGCGCACGCTGTTCACTGTCGAGTGGGAGCTGGTGTAATGACTAATCAAGTAGCACCCTTAGACCTGCGCATGACCAGGCCGCGGTTGAAACGTGCCAAGAATTGAGGAGAGCGAGATATGGCTAGCGGAAAATTACTGCGGCAACTCATCAAATCGGGAACGCAAGGCGATGCTTCGGGCTTTCGCGCGGCGTCCGAGGCAGTGATCAAAGAGGAGCGCGAGAAGAACCATCATCTGCTCGCAAATGACCTTGAGCGCTTGCTTTACGGCGATCAGGCAAACTTCGGGAAGAATGCGCGGAAGCTGCAAAGTTTGCCCAGCGTGCCGACAAATAAAGACAACGGGCTTGCGCTACTAGAAGAGCGTGCCGTGATTCGAGAGGAGAAAGACATCATTCTCTCGGATGCTTCGCAGTCGGCACTCGATGAAATCCTGATGGAGCACAACCGGGCGGACGTGCTCCGATCCTATGGCCTGCAACCCGCGCAGAAGCTGTTGTTTTGCGGGCCTCCCGGCTGCGGCAAGACGCTGGCCGCAGAAGTCATCGCGCATTCCCTGTCCATGCCACTCGTCCTCGTTCGGCTGGACTCGATCATATCGTCGTTTCTGGGGGAGACGGCTGCCAATTTGCGAAAAGTGTTCGATTACGTCGCAACGCATCCCGTGGTCGCATTGTTCGATGAATTCGACGCCCTGACCAAGGATCGTGGCGACAGCGCCGATCATGGTGAGCTCAAACGCTCCGTAAATGCCGTCTTGCAGATGATGGACGGTTATCGAGGCGAGAGCATCCTGATCGCCACCACCAACTACGAAACCCTATTGGACAAGGCGGTTTGGCGACGCTTCGATGAGGTTGTGCGCTTCGAGATGCCGAATCTGGAGCAGATCAAACGCTTGTTAGCTCTGAAACTCTCCGGTGTCCGCCGCAATTTCGAGCCCGACGATGGCCAGGTGGCATCCGTGTTCAAGGGGATGTCGCACGCCGATATCGAGCGTGTACTGCGGCGGGCCGTTAAGGAAATGATCCTGTCTGGGCGGGAGTTTTTGGAGAAGAGTCATATCGATAACGCACTTGCCAGAGAGTATCGCTACAAGAGTTAAGGCATGGAGGGGAGAAGATGGCCTATGAGCACCTGCGTCTAGATCGTGAAGAACCGATCAATCTTCGCCACCCGCGGAGGGGCGGGGGCGGTTTTACACCACAAGACCCACGTGCTTACGGCGCGGCGCTTGGCACAAAATTCCAGGCTGCAAGGGGGCGTATCACTGACCCGGATCAGGCCGACATTGGCGGCTACGATGATCGCAAGCTGATAAAGATTCAGCTGCGTCATGGAGAAAGCCTACCTCCGGACTCTTTCCAGGCTATTCCCGGTGTGGAAATCGTCAGCCAGGAAGAAAAAACTGTTGTTTTGGCCTTCGCCACTGATGAAGGTTTGGACGAATTCGAACGGCGTTTGGCAACGTTGGCGCGTGACGGTAACGTTACACGTAAGGATCTGCTGTATGCCATCGAGGACTTCGATCACTGGACACCGGAAGATCGCACTGGCAACGCTCTCCGTGAACAGGGCTTCCCCGAAGAAACGCCATTCACGCTCGATGTCGAACTATGGCCCCAGGAGCGACAGGACAAGCGCCAGGCCATGGTCCGTGCCTTCGTAGACCTGTTGCAGGAACTCGGCATCAAGAAGTTGGACGAGCTCAAGCTGCCATCCTTGGTAAAGCTGCGCGTGCGCTGCGATCAGAATCAAGCAGATCAGCTTTTGCGCCATCGGGACGTCCGCACGGTGGATCTTCCACCTCGGCTGGGCGTTTCCGTTCAGCTGTTGATGACAGACATCAACCAGTTTCCGGTAGTTGATCCACCGCCTGCCGATGCGCCTGCGATTGCTGTTCTCGACTCCGGCTTGACCTCGGGCCACCCTCTGCTTGCCGCAGCGGCCGGCGATGCTCAAGGTTATCTGAAGCCTCATCGCAGCGCCAATGATGCCGAGCCGTGGCATGGCACCTTCGTCGGTGGGCTTGCGTTGTACGGCGATGTCCATAACGCCATCCAGCAGCGCCAATTCGTCCCGCAGCTCCGCTTGTTCTCCGGCAAAGTATTCGAACACGACGGACAGGATCAGACCGAGTTTGTCGAGAAGGCGGTCGAGGAAGCCGTGCGCGACCTGCACGGGCAGTACGGTTGCAAGGTGTTCAATCTCAGCTATGGCGACCTGAATAAGGTGTACGACGGTCGGCATGTCCGCGGGTTGGCCTATACCCTGGATCGTCTTACGCGCGAGCTGGGCGTGTTGTTCGTGGTGCCGGCGGGCAACTTGCAGCTCAACCAGCTCCCCCAAGATGCCCGTGGGCAATACCCCCACTATTTGTTCGAGGAGCACGCCCGGCTGCTGGACCCGGCCACGGCGCTCAACGCCCTCACGGTCGGCGGTATCAGCCTGTTCGAGGCCACGCGCGACGCGCAAAACCATCCCAACACCATTGAAGATCACATCCTGGCGCGGGCGAACCAGCCCTTCCCGTTGACGCGACGCGGGCCATCCATCAACGGCGCCATCAAGCCGGATGTGGTGGAACATGCGGGGAACATCGCCCTGATGCTTACAGGCGGCCGCCCTCGCCATACGGGGCTGGGTGTCGTGTCGCTCAACGGCGGATTTGCCACCCACGGATTCGCGTTCAAGGAGGACATCGGCACCAGCTATGCCGCGCCGCTGGTGGCCCACAAAGCCGCGCGGCTACTGGCCGAAGTGCCCGACGCTTCGCCCAGCCTGCTGCGCGCACTGATCGGCGCCCATGCCCGCTGGCCGCAAGCCTGCGAAGCGCTGTTGAACCCCGGCAACAATGCTGAAGGCCGCGACAAACTCCTGCGCCTCGTCGGGTATGGGCGCGTGGACGATGCGGCGCTGTTCCGCTCGCTTGATCACACCGTCACCCTGCTGGCCGAAGAGCGCGTCGGAAACGACCAGCACCACTTCTTCGAACTGCCTGTGCCGGACAGCTTCTGGGCCAACGGGCGCCGTACGCGCGAAATTACGGTGGCGTTGGCCTACAGCCCCGAGGTACGCACGACCCGCCTGGACTATCGCCGCACGAAACTCTGGTTCAACCTCGTGGTAGCCGACAGCCTGGATGACGTGACTCGTGCCTTCCAGCGCAACCGGGAAGAAGGTATGGGGGAGCACAGCAATGGCCGCTGGCTGCCCAACGACACCCGCAAGAACGGCACGTTGCAGGTCTCTCGATGGCGCTTCAAACAGGCGCTGGCCAACGGTCACAAGGTGTTCGTCGTAGTGACCCGACAAGATAGTCCTTGGTCCGATGGGCGCGATGGGGACGAGCCCTATGCCGTCGCCGTGGTACTGGCGGATCGGGAGCAGGCCAACGCTCAGCTCTATGCCCAAGTGCGGGCGGCGCTGCAAGCCCGTGCCCAGGCACGTGCGCGTGCTCGGATTGGCGGGAGGGGCTGATGGCTGCGCTCGAACCTCAGTACATGACCATTCTGGAGACGGTGCAGGCCAAGCGATTTGTGCCTTTGCGCTCGCACCAAAATTTCAGATCCCAATCATTGGGCTATCCGGGGAAGCAGGTGCGTCATCATGGATAACACCCGCGACCCGTCACTTCGGCTTCGTCCATGGGCATCGCTGGTGCTCTTTCTGAGCGCCTATTCGCCCCTTATGCTGATTCTGATCATCAAGGATTACGATGCAACCAGCCCCGGTCTGCTTCCCCAGAATCCGGTATTCAGCGGCATCCTGTTGCTGATCGCAGTGTTCAGCAGTTTGGCTGTGCTTCGTTCCGTCAGAGAAATCGATGGCGGGCTGACGGTGACGGTCACCAAGGCGTCCAACAAATCGGGCGACATGTTCGGCTACACCATCCCCTACATGCTTTCGTTCATGAAGGTGGACCTGGGAGACTGGCAGGTCATTGTGAGCCTCGCCCTTTTTCTAGCCATTCTTTTCATCATGGCCTACCGCACCCAGACGGTTTTCGTGAACCCGATTCTCGCTCTTGCGGGTTACATGCTGATCGATTGCACCTTCAAACGCGGTGACAAGGAAATTCAGGCGATGGTCGTGACACGGCAACCGCTGGCCGTGGGTGACACTTGCCGCATGGAGCGGATGTCGCACTATCTGTATGTGGCCGTCAAAGACAACGCCAATATGGATAAAAAGGGCACAGAAAAATGAGCAACAAGGCGCACAAGGCCACCTTGAAGGCGATCAAAGCGATCGATCTAAAAAAATGGGTGGTCACTTTCTGGCTTGTCAAGCGCTACATGGCAAATCACGCGGCACATTACTCAGTACTGCGCGTCAACACCGATGCCAAGCTCCAGAAGCGGTTGAAGGGCTATGTAGTCAATCAGTTGCAGGGCAAGGACTTTCACTTGGCCGAATACGATTTCAATAATGCCGATGGTGATGACACGCTGTTCACGATTACGGCAGACGCCACCGATTTCCCCAAAGTCGAAGTGGCGATAAACGCTGGCTTTGACAATGCCATCGCCAAGGAATACCAAGACCTGCTCAATTCGTGGGCGTATGTCGTCCAGCTTGAACACGGCAATGATCGACTCTACGCCTGGCGCAAGATCAGCACACTCACCCAGCCAAAGAAAGTTCAATCGCGCCAGGCGACGTTCTTTGTCGAACACAAATTGGTGGACGTAGAAGACAAGGAAGTCTTTCTGATCGATCCGCGCTTCGACTTCTTCGTGCATGGCGGCATGATCTTCATTGCCAACAAGAAGGAGTTCGAAATTTCCATGAACTTCCGCGAGGGCATGAAGGCCAAGGCTGCCGAGGTCATCCAGAACTTCAATGAGAGTGGCCGTTTCAAGAATGTCGACCTCATTCAGAAGCACGTGGGCGACAACCTGCACCACTTGCGCAAGATGGCATCGATCCTCAAGGCCGGTTACTACCAACAGCCCGACTATATCCAGCGCATGATTGAAGTCAGCAAGGAAGAAGGCTGGGAGCTGAAAGTCGAGGATGGGCAAGTCGTGGTCGAGGCGGAAACGATCGACGTGTTGTTGAAGCTGCTCAACAACGACCGCCTGCGCTCGCCGATCAACAACGAAATTTTCGACGCGGCCGCCAAGGCACCTGTGAAATAGGCTGGAATATCATTGAAATGAGCAAGCAAAAACTTGAACTGACTTGGATCGGCAAGGAGAAGCGGCCCAAGCTGGAGCCGCGCATCCTGCTGGAAGATCCGGAAAAGTCATATCACGCGAAGCATCGCGTGACGGACAACGACATCTTCGACAATCGGCTGATCTTTGGTGACAACCTGCTGGCGCTGAAGGCGCTGGAGCAGGAGTTTTCCGGAAAGGTGAAGTGCGTGTTCATCGACCCGCCCTACAACACGGGCAGCGCGTTCACCCATTATGACGACGGGCTGGAGCATTCCATTTGGCTGGGATTGATGCGCGACCGGTTGGAGATCATACGGCGCTTGCTGGCGGACGACGGTTCGCTATGGATCACCATCGACGACAACGAGGCTCACTACCTCAAGGTGCTCTGCGACGAGATATTCGGACGACCAAACTTTGTAGCCTCGGTGATCTGGGAGAAATCAGATAGTCCGAAGATGGACTCGCGACATTTCTCTTCTCGCCACGACTATGTCTTGGTTTATGCCAAATCCATTGACGCGCTGAAATTAGCTCGACTTCCGGATGACACCGATGATGCAACAAAGCACTACAACAAGACTGACCCCGATGGACGCCGGTACTATACCAAGCCACTTCGCGCAATGGGCAGCGGCGATGACACTAGGGAGGCCCGCCCAACGCTGTATTTCTCTATTACAGCGCCGGATGGAACCGCCGTGTATCCGAAGCGTCAAGATGGGGTCGATGGTCGGTGGCGGTGGAGCCAAGAGCGCGTACAGCGAGATGCCGACAAGCTTGAATGGGTTAAGTCCAAGAATGGATGGAATCCTTATTACAAGATTTATGCAGAGGAAGGGAAACAGCGCCCTCCGGAGACCATCTGGACTCACAAAGAGGTTGGAAGCAACAGGACGTCAAAGGCCGAAGTTAAAGCACTGATAGATCAGCTAAGCCAGTTCGACACACCGAAGCCTGAGGCTCTATTGAAGCGCGTACTTGACCTAGCCACAAACCGAGGTGATTTGGTCCTGGATTCGTTTGCCGGCTCTGGCACTACCGGCGCTGTCGCTCACAAAATGAGCCGCCGCTGGATCATGGTGGAACTGGGCGAGCACTGCCACACCCACATCATCCCGCGGCTGAAGAAAGTCATCGACGGCGAGGACAAGGGCGGCATCACGGAATCTGTCGGCTGGAAAGGCGGCGGCGGTTTCCGCTATTACCGCCTCGCGCCCAGCCTGATCGTCAATGACCGCTGGGGCAACCCGGTCATCAATCCAGAATACAACGCGGCGATGCTGGCCGAGGCGCTGGCCAAGCTGGAGGGCTTTACCTATGCGCCTTCGGAAACGCACTGGTGGCAGCACGGCCACTCCAGCGAGCGGGACTTCATCTACGTCACCACGCAGAACCTGTCCTCCGAGCAGTTGCAGGCACTTTCTGACGAAGTGGGTTCCGACCAGAGCCTGCTGGTGTGCTGCTCCGCTTTCCGGGGCGTGACGGCGGCGAAGGCGGCGGAACGTTGGCCGAACCTGACGCTGAAGAAGATTCCGAAGATGGTGCTGGCCCGCTGCGAATGGGGCCATGACGACTACAGTTTCAACGTGGCAAATCTTCCGATGGCCAAACCCGATCCGGAGGAACCTGCGGCAGCCGCCGAGGCCGACAACAAGAAGTCCAAGAACAGAAAAGTGGCTGCTGCGAATTTGAATCAGGGCGGTCTGTTTGGGGAGAACGAATAATGAACAACCGCGTCCTGCACGCCGTCACCGGTCGTCTGTCCCTTCGGCCGCCCCAGGCGGATTCGCTCATCAAACTGGTTCGCGCGCTCGATGCCGCGCCTGAACTTTTGAGCCACGAGCGAGATGTCCCGGCGATTCTTTCCACGCTGAAGGCCGAGTTCAGTACGCTTGAAGATTTCGAGCGCGAATTTCCGTCACTGTGCTTTGCGCTGGCTACGGGCGTGGGCAAGACGCGCCTGATGGGAGCCTTCATCGCCTACCTGCATCTGGCCCACGGCATCAACAACTTCTTCGTGCTCGCGCCGAACCTGACGATCTACAACAAACTCATCACGGACTTTACGCGCAACACGCCGAAGTACGTGTTCAAGGGGATTGCCGAGTTCGCGCAGCAACCGCCGCTGATCATCACCGGTGACAACTACGACAAGACCGGCGCGGCGGTGGATGATCAACCACAGGGCTTCGCCCACGACGTGCGCATCAATATCTTCAACATCTCCAAAATCAACTCCGAGGTGCGCGGCGGCAAGGAGCCGCGCATCAAGCGGATGAAGGAAGTGCTGGGCGACAGCTACTTCAACCATCTGGCAAATCTGCCAGACCTTGTGCTGCTGATGGACGAATCGCATCGTTACCGCGCCAGCGCGGGTGTGCGTGCCATCAATGAGCTGAAACCGCTGTTTGGCCTGGAGGTGACGGCGACGCCATTCGTGGAGTCCAGCAAAGGGCCGGTGCCGTTCAAGAACGTGGTGATGGACTACCCGCTGGCGCGGGCGATGGAGGATGGCTTCGTCAAGGAGCCTGCCGTGGTCACCCAGCGCAACTTCGACGCCAAGGCGCACACGCCCGAGGAGATCGAGAAGACGAAGCTGGAAGACGGCGTGCGCCTGCACGAGACCACCAAGGTTGAGCTGCTCACCTACGCCCGCGAGAACGGCGTCAAGCCGGTCAAGCCTTTCATGCTCGTCATCGCGCGCGATACCACGCACGCGGGGCAACTCTTGGCGCTTCTGGAGTCAGAAGCCTTCTACGAGGGGCGCTACCAGGGCAAGGTGATCCAGGTCGATTCCAGCCGCACCGGCGCGGAAGAAGAAGAGATGATCACGCGCCTGCTTGCCGTGGAGAGCGTGGACGAGCCGACCGAGATCGTGATTCACGTCAACATGCTCAAGGAAGGCTGGGACGTGACCAATCTCTATACGATCGTTCCGCTGCGCGCGGCTAATGCCCGCACGCTGATCGAGCAGTCCATCGGGCGCGGCCTGCGACTGCCCTACGGCAAGCGCACGGGTGTCGCGTCGGTGGATCGCTTGAACATCGTCGCGCACGACAAGTTCCAGGAGATCATCGACGAGGCCAACCGCGGCGACTCGCCGATTCGCCTGAAGCAGGTCATCCTCGATGCGCCGAGCGCCGACGACAAGAAGGTCAGCGTGCAGGTTGAGTCCGGGGCAGCGGCGCGTCTCGGTTTGACGGAAGCACCGGTCGTGGTCACAGGGGCTTCAGCCACTGACAGTGGAGCGGAAGTCCCCGTGCCCAAACCGGTGTTCACCACGGAGGCGGAGAAGCAGGCCGCGCGCGTGGTCATGGACGTCATCGGCAAGTACGAGGTCAAGCGCGATCTAGTGCCCACCAGCAGCGCGCTGCTGAAACCAGAAGTGCAGAAGGAAATCCTCGCGGAGGTGGCGGAGCGGTTGAAGCCGCTGCAAGGCGAATTGCTCGCGGGCGTGGATGAATCAGTCCCCGCACTTGACTTGTCCGCCGTGGTGGCAAAGACCACCGAGATCGTGGTGCAGCAGACCATCGACATCCCGCGCATCGCAGTGGTGCCGACTGGCGAGGTCACGACCGGCTTCCACGCCTTCAAGCTGGATGTGAGCCAGCTCCATCTCCAGCCGGGTGAGCGCGAGATCGTCATCCATAACCTGCGCACCAACGAGCAGGATACCCTGGCCGCCGAAGTTGGGCTCAAGGAGCTGCGCCCGGAGGACTACATCGTTCACGCGCTGGTGGACTTCGACGACATCGACTACTTCACCCACGCCGATCTGCTCTACGACCTCGCGGGCCAGATGGTGCAACACCTGCGCGGCTACCTGTCCGAGGACGAAGCCATCAGCGTCCTCGATCGTGACCGCCGCCTGATCGCGCGCGAAATCCACGCGCAGATGATGGCCCACTTCTGGGAAGAGGCGACGGAGTACGAGGTGCAGGTCAGTCGCGGCTTCACCGAACTCAAGCCTTGCAACTACACCGCCACGGCAAGCCAGACGGCCCACCACTTCCGGGAGACCGTGACCGAGACGAGCCGCATCAAGCAGATGCTGTTCGGCGGATTCGCGCGCTGCTTGTATCCGCTGCAGAAGTTCGATTCGGACACCGAGCGGCGCTTCGCCATCATCCTGGAGCGCGACGCGACGAAGTGGTTCAAGCCTGCGAAGGGGCAGTTCCAGATCTACTACAAGCTTGGCACCGAGCAGCCGGAGTACATCCCCGACTTTGTGGCCGAGACGGACGCGACCATCTTCATGGTGGAGACCAAGGCGCGCGCCGACATCAACACGCATGAAGTTCAGGCCAAAGCCGCTGCCGCCATGCGTTGGTGCAAGCACGCGTCCGATCACGCGGCGAGCGTAGGCACCAAGCCCTGGAAGTACCTGCTGGTGCCCCACGACGATATCAACGAGTCGAAACGGCTCGCGGATTACCTACGCTACGAGGTCAAGACGTAGTCCAGCTACCGTCGCTCACCCACGGAGATTCCGATATGAGTCGTGCTCATCTGCGCTTCCAGGTAGATTCCCGCCTCGCCACATTGTTGAGTCAGGAATATCCCTCGTCCGAGCGAGCGTTGAAGGAACTCGTGGACAACGCATGGGATGCCGACGCGGAGCAGGTAACGATCCTCCTCCCGAAGCCTCTGAGTGGAGACCCTCTCGTCATCCAGGACGACGGCACTGGCATGACCGAGGAAGAACTGCGCCGCCACTATCTGTCGATCGCATCTGATCGGCGCTCGCGACGCGGGGAGCGTACGGCCGGAAAGAATCGTTTGGTCAAGGGGCGTAAGGGCATCGGCAAGTTCGCCGGGCTCATGGCCGCAGCGGTGATGACGCTTGAAACCCGGGCCCGTGGTCGGTTGTGCCGTATCACCTTGCGGCTGGACGATCTATCCCAAGTCGAAGACATTGAACAGTTGAATATTGGCCTGCAGAGCGATCCTTGTGGGCCGGAACTGCATGGCACGACCATTACGCTGAGCGATCTGCATCAGGGCCTGGCTTATCCGGATGCCAATCGGCTGCGCCAGATCCTTTTGCAGGAATACGGGCGACAGGATGACTTTGCCATCACGATCGACGGCAAGCGGCTCGACGTCGATGATGTATCCGGTAGCTACTCGGAGCAGGAAGAGGAACTCCCAGGTGCCGGCAAGGTAAAGCTGCGTTTCTCTATCAGCGACGGCAAGTCCGGGTTGCGTCAGCCAGGTATCACTTTGCGTGTGGATGGCAACCCGTCCTCGCGCTGACCATTCAACCCGCAGCTACCGCATATCAATCAGGTCTCGGCAGCACCACACAAACGAAAAGCAATGCTGCCTGCTAAACTTTCTTCGCGACCCACAAAGTCCAGCGATCTTTTTCAAAAATGGCCTGAGACTTGTCAATTTGATTGCCGATATGCTCAATAAGCTGCTCAATTTCGCCGTCGTCCAGTTCATGAAGAATGGAACGACCCGTCCGGCCGCGCAGATCTTGGGCGAGCAAATCAAAACGATCATAAACTTTACGAGTTTCCCAAAGATTCTTGGACTCAATATTCGAGAATCCTGCTTTTAACAAAGCGTCATGCACGCGCTCATCTTTCGGTCTGCGCTTGGTTTCAAACTCGGTGAGCCTGGGGAAAAGCTCAAAAAAATACCCTCGAATGTGCTCCGATGAGCCAGGTATTTGCACATCTTCAGGCGTCCGATCCTGAATGATCAACTTGCCGCCAGCGACGAGCAGGCGGTAAGCCTCGGCAAAGCAATCGTCGAAATCCTGAAGATGATGAATCAATGCACGTTCGAACACGACGTCGAAATTCTCCGAAGACAGTCCCGTGTTTTCCGCCGATCCTTGTTGAAATGACACATTGGGACGCTCCTGCGCATTTTCCCTGGCGGCAATAACCATTTGCTCCGAGAAATCGACGCCGACCACGGCAGCTACTCCTAAGTCAGCCCAGGCATTCGAGTAAATGCCTCCGCCGCAACCCACGTCCGCAATACGAGCACCTCGCGGATCGACAACATCAAGGATGGCTTTCGCCCAACCGTCGTGAGCCTCTCTGCTGGCGTACGTATATCTGTTTTTCTCAGAATGAAAGTCGATGGTCATGATAAAGAACCCTTTCTATGAATTGACCATGCCATCTTACGAAGATACTTTGGATATGTAAAATATATTAAAAATACCGATTTGAAACTTTGTAAGTTTCAATTCGGCTTCACCCATGATCCGGGCCTGAAGTCGTATCCGGAATGCAGCAAGCTATGAACTGGCCCAGCGATGCCTTCGCTCATCGGCTAGACTGGCGAACCGCCCCAACGGCGAGTCCGTTGGTGTCTCTCGGTAGGCCAGTGTGAGCGGTGTCGTGAACGCATGGTCACCCGTCAGAGGGCGATAGACCACATTCCGCGTCAGAACACATCTCAAGGTCTGCGGGAGCACTGATATGCCTCTACCGGCGGCAACCAAGGTGACTGCGGACAGTAGACGAGGAACGTCCTCCGCCACTTGCGGTGCAAATCCGGCGGATCGGCACGCAGCAAGCAACCGGTCTTGCACACCGGGGCCATCCGCCTGGCGATAAAGAACGAAGGGCTGGTCGCGCAGTTGATCCAGGCCAATCGGGTCTGTGGTTTTAGCCAGCGGATGGTCGACTGGAAGAGCCGCAACCATGGGCTCTTCGCTGAGCAAAATCGAGCGCAACGAAGGATAGCGCTCGACGTTGGAACGCACGAACGCGGCGTCGAGTTGTTGTGCCTGAACCGCATCCAGCAGCGTGCGCGTGTTGTTTTCCTGCACGCTCATCTCAATCAGTGGATAGCGCGTCCCGAAGGCCCTGAGCAGTGCGGGCACGTCTTCATGCATTGCGGCGGAACTGGTGTAGCCGACGGCGATGCGCCCTAGTTCGCCTCGGGCGCTTTTCCGAACATGCAGCACGGCTTCATCCGCTTGAGCCAACAGCCGTCTTGCTTCCACGAGGAACACCTCGCCTGCGGCGTTGAGCCGGATACGCCGGGGAGCGCGGTCGAACAACTGCACCTCCAACTCTGCCTCCAGATCCCGAATCTGCTGACTCAAGGGCGGCTGCTGGATGCCCAAGCGATGGGCGGCCCGCGTCATGTGCTCTTCTTCCGCGACGACGACGAAGTACCTGAGATGCCTCAACTCCATAGGGCTGACTCCTAGGATGAAAAAAATATCAATCAGGTACTAATTATATATTTTACATTTCCTGCGTCTACCCCTACCATCCCTGTCAAATTGACCGATGTTGAGATGACCGAAAGTATTTCGTCACCTGCATAAAACGTGGAAGAAATTAGACTTCAGGGATTAACTTTGCCACAAGTATTTAACATACCGCTCGCAATTAAATCTTCATCTTTCACTGAGATTTAATAATCGAGGTTCACCATACCAAGAAGAGTTTGAAAGTAATCAGACGCCTTCCTAAATCACTTGGTAAGGTAATCTCATGCATCGTGTTTTGGTTAAAACGCTGCTCACCGCAGCTATGTAATGACCCAGCAGAACCTGCTCAGGTTAAGCGGCTAATGCAAATGCCTCAGCCGGGGTCTTCATGCCGAGCGCCTGGTGCGGTCGTCGGTCGTTGTAAAAGCGTATCCAGTCGCCGATCACGCGGCTGGCATGCTGGATCGTCTCGAAGCGATGCCGATGTACACACTGCTCTTTGAGCGTGCGGATCACGCGCTCGACCATACCGTTTTGCTGAGGGCAATGCGGCGTGATGAACTCCTGGCGCAATCCATAGCCGCGTACCAGTGCGGTGTAGCTGCGCGACGTGAACACCAGCCCATTATCCGAGCGCAACAGGAACGGCATCGGCACGCGACCCAACGTCCCGAAGCGGGCAATCAAGGCATGTTCCAGGGCGCTGCCCGCGGTGCAGGCCTTGCCGCTGCGAGATAGGTGCCAGCCTAAGAGTTCGCGCGTATGGCAGTCGATCACCAGCGCCAGCGTTGCCCAACCGTCCCGGCCAGCCCACACCCGGCACATATCCGTGGACCAGCGCTCGTTCGGCATCGTTGCCACCGATGGCAGGGCCTGGATCCGGGGCCTGAACCCGATCGGCCGCTTACGAACCTGCCAGCCCATCAACTGGAACACGCGTTGCACGGTGTTCTTGTTGAACCCCAGCAGATGCGCCACCGTCCGGTACCCAAACGACGGCGATTCCTCGATCATTGCCTTGATCGGCACGGCGAACTTGGGATCGACCTTGGGCGCGGACTTCACCGGCTTGTAGTACACCGTGCGGCGCGGCACACCGAACCAGCGACACAGCTTGGCGATCGAGACGGTGATACCGTCGGCTTGCAGTCCCTGGCGGATCGTCTCGATCACTTCTCGTCCTCGCCCAGCAGGGACTGCAATTTTTTTCTGGCGCGCAGCTCCAGCATCGCTTCGCCGTACGCCTCTTGCAGGTCTTTAAGCTGGCGCTCGTACTGCTCACGCACATCCTGCGGGTTGGCTCGCAGGGCGTTCTCCATACCCCGCTTGCCGTCATCGACCCACTGCTCGACTTCCGATGGTGACAGGTCGTATTGGCGGCTCGCCTCGGCCACTGTCGTCTTGCCTTGGATGATGTCCAGCACCAGCGCGCTTTTGCGCTTGGCTGTCCAGCGTTTGATGTCTTCTTCCATCTTCGTGCTCATCGTCATTTCCTCGATTATGACGTGAGCAGGTTTTCACTGGGTCAATACAGGTGCGCCCACGCTGCTGATCCTCGATGAAGCCTGGCTGTTCCTCGATGACCCGGCGTTTGCCGCGCGTATCCGCCAGTGGCTCAAGACGCTGCGCAAGAAGAACGTCAGCGTCATCTTCGCCACGCAGAGCCTCGCCGACATCAAGGATTCGAGCATCGCGCCCGCGATCATCGAGAGCTGCGCGAGTCGGATTTTCTTGCCCAACCCGCAGGCGACCGAACCGCAGATTCGCACGATCTACGAGGGCTTCGGCCTCAACAAGCGGCAGATCGAAATCGTCGCCACCGCGCAGCCCAAGCGCGACTACTACTACCAATCCCGCCTCGGCAACCGCCTGTTCGACCTCGACCTGGGGCCGGCGGCTCTGGCGTTTGCGGGCGCTTCCACGCCGCAAGACCAGCGCGACATAGACCGCGTGCTGCTGGACGCCGGCGTGCCCGGCTTCGCGGGCGCCTGGCTGCGCCATCGCGGCCTCGATTGGGCGGTCGACCTGCTGCCCTCGTTCCCCGGCCTCGCGCCGGGCTCCCTCGCTGACCAACCCCTGGAGAACCTGTCATGAAAAAGCGCCTTATCGCCGCCGCCATCGCGGCCATGCTTTGCACTGCCACCGCCCATGCGCAATGGGTGGTGATCGACCCCACGAACCTCGTGCAGAACACGCTGACTGCAATCCGCACGCTGGAGCAGATCAACAACCAGATCCAGCAGCTTCAGAACGAAGCGCAGATGCTGATGAACCAGGCGCGCAACCTCGCCAGTCTGCCGTCCAGCGTGGTCGGCCAGTTGCGCGCCAATCTGGCGACGACCGAGCGGCTGATCGCCCAGGCTCGCGGCTTGGCCTACGACGTGACGAATCTGGATCGGGAGTTCGCGCGCCTGTATCCCGAGCAGTACGCCGCCACGGTGAGCGGCGACCAGATGTACCGCGACGCGCAGGAGCGTTGGAAGAACACCCTCAACGGCTTGCAGACCACGATGCAGATGCAGGCCCAGGTGTCGCAGAACCTGGGCGAAGACGAAAGCGTGCTGGCCGATCTCGTG
This sequence comes from Pigmentiphaga soli, assembly GCF_039541095.1. Classification (NCBI taxonomy): domain Bacteria; kingdom Pseudomonadati; phylum Pseudomonadota; class Betaproteobacteria; order Burkholderiales; family Alcaligenaceae; genus Pigmentiphaga; species Pigmentiphaga soli. Next base: position 168,398 of record NZ_BAABFO010000004.1, on the reverse strand, counting down.
GGCAAGAGCCAGTCGGCTCAAGGTGCGTTGCAAGCCATGCAGGCCATGAACCAGTTGCTGGCATTGCAGGCCAAGCAGTCGATCCAGTCGCAACGGCTCCAGATCACGCAGGATCGTGCGGCCTCGCTGGAACTGGCGCGGCAGGCGGCGGCCACCGAGCGCGCCCGCGAGGTGCGGCGACGTTTCCTGGGCGATGGCACGCAGTACACGCCGCAGCGCGTGGATTTCTACGGCAACTGACGGGAGGCCGCCATGCGATGCGTCCTCGCCCTTGGTGTCGTGCTGCTGGCCGCTTGCGGCGAGCAGCCGGCCGACCACCATGTCGATGCCCTGGCCGCCGATCCCGTGCGGCTGAAGGCATTGCGCGCGCAATGCGCGGCCGACCGGCAGGCCACGGGCGAGGACGCTTGCCGTGCCGCCGCCGAAGCCTTCCGGCGGCGCTTCTTCTCCGGCCAGGCCGGGCCGGATGAATACCAGACGCTGGCCGACCTGCCGCCGATCCCGCCGAGCTTCGAGGAACCGGCCGATGGCATGGCGCCGGCCGTTCCCGCCGAACCGGAGGACACGCCATGAATGACGTGACCATCATCGACCAATTCCTCAACACCTTTGCCGCTTATATCGACTCGGGTTTCGGGCTGCTGCGGGGCGAGGTGGCGTTCCTCACGGCCACGCTGATCGTCATCGACATGACGATCGCCGGCCTGTATTGGGCCATGAGCCATGCCACCGGCCAGGGCGAGGACGTGATCGCCAAGCTGCTGCGCAAGGTGCTCTACGTCGGTGCCTTCGCCTACATCATCAATAACTTCAACTGGCTGGCCAGCATCGTGTTCCGCTCGTTTGCGGGATTGGGCATCACCGCAACCGGCTCGGCCATCACGATGGAGAACTTCTTGCAGCCGGGCCGGCTGGCGAAAACCGGCATCGACGCCGGGGCGCCGATTCTGGAGCAGATCGGCGAGATGGCGGGCTTTCCCGAAGTGTTCGTGAACCTCGACCCCATCGTGGTGATGTTCCTCGCGTGGCGGGTCGTGGTCTTGTGCTTCTTCGTGCTGGCGATCCAACTGTTCATCACGCTGATCGAGTTCAAGCTGACCACGCTCGCCGGATTCGTGCTGGTGCCATTCGCGCTCTGGAACAAGACCGCGTTCCTCGCCGAAAAGGTCTTGGGCAACGTGGTGGCCTCCGGCGTCAAGGTTCTGGTGCTGGCCGTGATCGTCGGTATCGGCTCGGGCTTGTTCGCTCAGTTCCAAGTCCATCCCGCCGAGCCGTCTATCGACCACGCGCTGGTCATCATGCTGGCCTCGCTCACCTTGCTGGCGCTCGGGATCTTCGGCCCCGGCATCGCCACGGGCCTCGTGTCCGGTGCGCCGCAGCTCGGCGCGGGCGCAATGGCCGGTGCTGCTGTCGGCGCTGCCGGCACGGCCGTCGCCATCGGCGCCGCCGCGACGGGCGTGGGTGGCGCCGTGGCGGCTGGCGCGCGCATGGCCCCGGCTGCCGCAAAGCTGGCCGGTAGCGGCGCGCGCGCCGCCACGTCGGCGGCCAGCAGTGCGAAGTCAGCGTTCCAGGCCGGTTCCGCCGCCGCTGGCGGCGGCGCAAAGGGCGCGATGGCGGGCTTGGGCAACGTCGCCAAGACCGGCGCGCAGGCAGCCGGGCGAGGCGCTGCATCCCGCGCTTCCGCTGCCGGGCAACGCATGGCCGCTCCCTTCCGCGCTGGCTGGAATGGCGCTGCTGCCGATGGCGGCGCGGGTGCGGCATCCGGTCAGGGTGCCGCAGGCGAGGCCGCATCCGGCGCCGCTACGGCGCAGACACAGGAACAGCCCGCTTGGGCCAAGCGCCTGCATCGCCGCCAGCAACTCACCCACGCCGCGACCACCACCGCCCACGCACTGCGCGGTGGCGATGGCGGCGGCTCCGGCCAGGGGCCGAGCCTGCGCGATTCAGATTCATAAGGAGAACTGACCATGCGATTCAAGAAACCGCAGGTGCGCTACGCCGACACGCCGCAGCCTGCCACGCCGTACCAAGCTGCCGGCCAGGTGTGGGACGACCGTATCGGTTCGCCGCGCGTGCAGGCGAAGAACTGGCGCTTGATGGCGTTCGGCTGCCTGACGCTCGCGCTGCTGATGGCCGGCGGCCTGGTGTGGCGCTCGGCGCAGTCCTTCGTGACGCCCTACGTCGTGGAGGTGGACAACGCGGGCCAGGTGCGCGCCGTGGGCGAAGCCGCCACGCCGTATCGGCCCAACGATGCGCAGACCGCGCACCACATCGCGCGCTTCGTGACGCTGGTGCGCTCGCTGTCCATCGACCCCATCGTCGTCCGCCAGAACTGGCTCGACGCCTACGACTACACGACCGACAAGGGCGCGGCCGTGCTCAACGACTATGCACGGGTCAACGACCCGTTCGCGCGCATCGGCAAGGAGTCGGTGACGGTGCAGATCACCAGTGTCGTGCGCGCCAGCGACACGTCTTTCAACGTGCGCTGGACGGAGCGCCGCTACGTCAGCGGCGCCGCGGCGGGCCTGGAGAGGTGGACGGCCGTGGTGTCCATCGTGCTCCAGCCGCCGCGCACCGAAGAACGCCTGCGCAAGAACCCCCTGGGCATCTACGTCAACGGCCTGTCGTGGAGCCGCGAACTGGATTCTTCCGAAGGAGCCAAGCCATGAATGATCTTTTCCGTAAATCCGCCTTGCCGGTGATCTTGCTTGCCCTGGCGGGCTGCGCCACGCAGGGCAAGCCACCGCCGACCATCTCGCTCGATGAGCCGGTGCAGGCCCAGCCGCTACCCGAGCCACCCGCGCCGGTGGAGGTGGTGGCGGTGCCCGAGGTGCTGCCGATGCCGGCGCAGTTGAAGCCATTGCCCGAAGCCGAGGACGCCAAGCCCACGCCGGAGCCAGCCGACGAGAAGGTGCGCGTCTCGCGCGCCAATGCAGAGGCCCGCGTCGCGCCCGCGCGCGAGGGCTACGTCAACGCAATTCAGGTGTGGCCATTCACCGATGGCGCGCTCTATCAGGTCTATGCGGCCGTGGGCCGCGTGACCGTGATTTCGCTCCAGCCGGGCGAGGAGCTGGTGACGGTGGCCGCTGGTGATACCGTGCGCTGGATCGTGGGCGATACGTCGAGCGGCAGCGGTGCTGATCTGCGCGTCAATGTGCTGGTCAAGCCGATCCGCTCGGGCCTCAAGACCAATCTCGTCATCACCACCAACCGCAGGACGTACCTGCTGGAGTTGGCTTCGACGGAAAAGACGTGGATGGCGTCGGCTTCTTGGGAGTATCCGCGTGACCGGATGCTGGCCTTACAGCGCCAGGCGCAGGCGGCCAGCGCCGCCGCGCCGGTGGACTCCGGCTTGTCGCTGGAAAACCTGCGCTTCCGCTACGCGGTCAGCGGTAGCAACCCGCCGTGGAAGCCGCTGCGCGCCTTCGACGACGGGTAGAAGGTCTATATCCAGTTCCCCGCCGGCATCGCGCAAGGCGAGCTGCCGCCGCTGTTCGTGATCGGGCCGGAAGGCGACGGGCAACTGGTCAACTACCGCTTCCGCTCGCCGTACTACATCGTGGATCGGCTGTTCGGTGCCGCCGAACTGCGCCTGGGCGGGGACAAGGGCGACGTGGTGCGAATTGAGCGCACGGACGGCGTTGCGCGGAGGAACTGACCATGAGCCAGGACGACACCCCCGACCTCGCCACGCCGCAGGCAGGCAAGGTCGTGCCGGAAGCGGTGGCGCTGCGCGCCCAGCCGCGTCCGGTCACTCGCCTGAACCGGCGCACGCTTGCCATCCTCGTCGGCGGCCTGTCGGTCGCCGTCCTTGGGGCCACGATCTGGTCGCTGCAACCGCAGCGGCGCGGTACGGGCGAGCAAACCGAGCTTTACAACGTCGATCGCGTCTCGAAGTCCGAAGGGCTGGATGCGCTGCCGACGGACTACTCGAAGCTGCCACCAGCCTTACCGCCCGATGTGCCCGAGCTGGGGCCGCCGTTGCCCGGCGACCTTGGCCCGGCCATCGTCGCTTCGCAGCAGCAGGTGACGCCGGGCTATTCGCCGCCAGGCCATGATCCCGAAGATGCCTTGCGCAAGGAGGCGGACGCGGCGGCGGCCTCGTCGGTGTTCTTCCGCTCGGGCGGCCAAGGGCAGACCGCCGCCACGGTCGCGCAGGCAGCGCCGGGGGCTGCAAGTACGCTTGCGGCCTTCGATCCGCTCGCTGCTGGGCCTGCCTCGACGGCGGCCCAGCCCGCCGACCCGACCGCCGTGCAGAACCGGCAAGACCAGAAAGAGTCGTTCCTGAAAGCCGGTTCTACGGAAACCCGCAATTCCGGCAATCTGGCGCTGCCCGCGTCGCCGTATCAGGTGATGGCCGGAACGGTGATCGCCGGTGCGCTGGTGACAGGCATCAAGTCGGACTTGCCGGGCGACGTGATCGGCACTGTGACGGAGCCGGTCTATGACACAGCCACCGGCAAGTTCCTGCTGATTCCGCAGGGGTCGCGCATCCTCGGGCGCTACAACAGCCAGGTCAGCTACGGACAGAGCCGCGTGCAGGTGGTGTGGAACCGGATCATCCTGCCCGACACGTCCTCGCTGACGCTCGACAACCTTGTCGGCACCGACCCGGCCGGCTACGCGGGCTTGGAGGATGACGTGGACTGGCACTGGAACCGCATCTTTGCCGGTGCGGTGCTGACGACGCTGCTGGGCGTCGGCGCAGAGCTGGCCGCGCCAGAGAACCGCCAGGACGGCAACCGCATCGTCATTGCCGGGCGTGACAGCGCCCAGGACAGCATCAATCAGGTCGGCCAGGAGATCACCCGACGCAACATGAACATCCAGCCGACGCTGACCGAGCGGCCTGGCCTGCCCGTGCGAATCATCGTCAACCGGGATCTGGTGCTGCGGCCGTACCAGCCGCTGTTCTTCAATCGGGGAGCTTCGCAATGAGCACTACCAAGAAGCTGCGGCTCGGGCCGCTGCCCAAGACCGAAAGCGTCAAACTGACCTTTGCCTGCCCGGCCAGCTTGAAAGCCGACCTCGACCGCTACGCCGCGCTGCACGCGCAGGCGTATGGCGAGGCGGTCGATGCCGTGACGCTGATCCCGCACATGCTGGAGGCGTTCATGGTGGGGGATCGGGGATTCAAGCGCACACAGCCCAAGAACGGAAAAGCCGCCCCTGCGTGAACAGGGGCGGCTTTGGATTGGTGCCCGAGGCCGGAATCGAACCGGCACGCCTTTCGGCGAGGGATTTTCTTACCACTTCGACTTTCGCCGCCGCCCTGCTCAACGCAGGGCGTTCGTGGTCTGGAGCACGCCTTCACCATAGCCTTGCGGCCGTAGGTGCCCGCCGTCTGCTCTCTACACCTTCCCAAGCTGTAGCTTGGGCTTGGCTCGGCGTTGGCTCGGATGCAAAAGCATCCAGGGCGTTCGCCGACTTTGACGGGCTTCACTTCGGGCGTTTCCCCCCGAAGGCTCAAATTGTTCAAGTCCCTTGTGTCTACCGATTTCACCACTCGGGCGTAGTGCTCAACACACTGAAAACACCTACCTCCATCTACTGGCGCCTAGCTGGCCCCTGGCCGTCAAGCCTAGCTGCAAAGCTACAGCTCGGATGCCCGCAAACCGTTGTCACTATTGACCTTCTGGCTCGGCAGTTCTAGCAGGAAGGACTTGACAAAACAGATTTTAAGTCAGGTCATCTCCACCGCGCGGCGGCAGATTGAGTGGCTGCTACGTACAGCGGAGACATGTTCAAACTGATCCCCATGTCTCGATGAACTCGACGAAGCATATTCCATCGTAGCGGCGCACAGATCACAGGTACTTCTTGAAACTACTGGCCGCAATATTGGTTGCAACCCCGAGCATCGCCGCGCTCGGGAGCAGGATCACCAATGGGTGCAAGGAAACCGGCAACGCCAGGTAGGTCACCCACGGCAACACCGCCAGCGGCATCAAGGCCGCCTTCGCCCGGTGGTAGACGAAGCCCGATTCCCGCCCGGCGCCGAACTTGCGGATGTCGCGGCGAACGAGTCCGTCGACCAGGCCGACGAAGGTCGCGAGCAGGAACAGGGGCAGTGTCAGCACCAAGACCAGCAGGCGGACGATGAACGTCAGAACGGTGAAGCCGGCAGCAATCAGATAGCGCTCGGTCCAGACATAGACCTGGGCGAGGTAATAGCGGACGTCCCGGTGCGCGCCTCGGCTGGGTGCGCTGGCCCGCGCCGAGGCGTCGCGCATCCAGTCCAGCAAGCCCGTCTTCACGAAAACCCACTCGTAGGTGCCCTTCACCAGCCAGCGCGCGGTGCGTCCCGGCTCCTGCACAACGGCGCTCCGGGTGAAATGGGTGGAGAGCTGGTTCAGTTCGTAGTCGAGCATGCCCTGCGCGTGGCGCCAGCCCTGGTCTGGCCAGAACAGGTGCATGCCGACGCATTCGATGACGATGGACAGCAGCAGCGAGGCGACCAGCACGCCGAACAGGAGCCATGGCAGCGTGACCACGCTGGCGACCAAGCCGCGTTGGCGTGCCTGCTGTCGCTCGGCGGTCGCGGCGGGCTCTTTCACGATGGCGCCTCTTCATCCAGCGTGCCTTCTTGCACTTCCTCGGCCAGATTCGCTGGCAACGCGTCGTCGTCGTGCAACGGGGGCTGCCCGTTGCCCTCCCACCATTCGCCCGCCTCTGCGTAGTGCTGGCGCATGTAGCCGGCCAGTTGTTGCAGGTCCCGAGGCATGGCTTCGTCCGGATCGGGCGCCGGCAACGGCATGCGGACCTTCCACAGGTTACCGCCTTCGATGAGGGCGAAGCACTGCCCCTTGGGCAGGCCGACCACGTGCGCAGGCTCGATGAGCGGCACGCTCGACGTGCTGATGCGGTCCTGGGTGTTGGACGTGAATGCGGTATTGCCGTGCGGGTCGGAGCTGTCGGTGGCGCCGCTCATCAGTGCCGTGGCGTACACCTCGACCTTGGGCAGTTGTCGCGTCAGCAGTTCGGCGGTGGCGGTCTCGCGCACGCGCAGCATGAACAGGTTGTTGAAGTTGCCGACCACCTGGCCGGCCTTGGCACGGTTGCCGATGCGCGCCTCGATGTCGCTCAAGGTCTGCGTGTAGGCCGTCACCTGTACGCCGGCACCGCCGCCCTTGTTGACCATCGGGATGAACTCGTCGCCCATGAGTTCATTGAATTCGTCGGCGTGGACGTTGATCGGAATCTTGGCGCCCGCCGCAGCGCCGGGCAGCCCGTCGTCGATGCCGAACTTGTAGATGTGGCCGGCCACCGAGACCAGATCGCTGAACATCGAGTTGCCCACCGCCGCCGCCACTTCGGCGTCGGACAGCGCATCCAGCCCCACGTAGACCACCGCGCGTTTGCGGATCACCTGCATCCAGTCGAAGATCGGCCGCGGGTCGGACAGGTCGGAATAGTTCGGTGCGAGCAGTTGCGCGATCTTGCCGGTGGTGAGCTTCTCCAGCAGCGGCAACAGCGAAGCGACGATTTTGTCGAAGTAAGTGCGGTCGTAGCGCACCGCGGAGCGCAGGCCGTCGAGCACCGCGTCATAGGTTCGCGTCTGCGACAGGTACTGCTCCAGTGCCACCACCCGCTTCTCTCGCCCGACCATGTGGCGCGGGATGGTCTTGTCGTTGAGGCGTCCTTCGAGCTGGACGATCACCTCCCAGGCCTTGGGCTCGGTTCGGGCAAAGAAGTGCTGGGCGTACTCGATGAAGAGCGCGTCGATGTTGACGACGTGCCGCTGGATCAGCAGGTAGTCTGGCCGCTGCCCCAGTTCCACCAGGGCGCGCGCGATGATGTTGACGAAGCGCCAGGCGAACTCGCGAAACGCGGCGCTGTTGCCCTCGCCGGAAAGCTGCCCCGCAACGCGCGTGGCGACCTCCGAGATGCGCCCGAACCGGCCCACGGCGTTGTAGCGTGCCGAGATGTCGGGCCAGCCCAAGTGGAACACGTACATTTCGCCCTCGCGTCCGGCGCGCCTGGCCTCGACATACATGCGCTTGAGCAGGTCGGCATCGCCCTTGGGATCGAAGACGATCACCACCTCGTGCTCGCCATGGACCTTGCGGCGGATGTCCTGCGTGATGAACAGTTCGGCCAGGCGCGTCTTGCCCACGCGCGTGGTACCGAGCACCAGGGTGTGGCCGACGCGCTCGCCCAGCGGCAGGGTGACGTCGGTCTCGTGCGGCTCGATGCCATGCAGGCGCGGCATGCCACCCACTGGCGGCAGCGGCCGGACCGGGTTGAGCGGGCTGTCCCAGGCCAATGCCCGCGCCAGCCTGGGCAGCGGCGGCGGCGCGAACTCCAGCCGCTCCTCCAAGCGGCGCGCCAGGCGGTAGAACGTCGTCGGTTCGGCGTAGCGCCGGAACTCGGGCTTGTAGGTCTGCGTCAGCCGATGGGTGTGTCGTTGTTCCCAGCGGAAGCCACGCCCAACGAACAGGCGGTACTGGCTCACCGGCACGTCGCGGCTCGTCATCACGTAGCGAGGTAGACGACGGATGTGGCGGCGGTACCGCAGGATGGCCCAGGCGTCGCGCAGGCGAATCGCGCCGAAGGCCAGGAAGGCCAGCGCGCTGCCGAGGCCGAGTACCGGATTCAACGCGAGCGACCACGGTGCCACCACGCACACCACCGCGGCGCCTGCGCATACGGCAACGGTGTATAGCTCCACCGCTGGCCGCAGCAGGACTTCGACGGCGTGCGGCTGGGCCATCGGGCAGTTCTCACTGTTCGATGCCGGTGGCGGTCACCAGCACCGGGTAGTGGCGCAGCCCCAGGCGCCCGGCCAGTTCGTCCCCGGACGCCGGTGCCAGCATCAGCCCGGGCGCCAGGGCACGCAGTGACGCCAGTGCCTGCGGTGACTCGACCTGGACCACCAACCCCACGGCCCCGAGCTCGCGCAGCGCCGGGGCACGCTGGCGCAGCCAGGCATGGGAGCGCTGGTCATCACCCACCAGGAACATCGGCGTGAGCCCCGGCGCCTGGATCGCCCGGGGAGCCACATCGCCAGGGGCCAAATGGGCAGAACGCACCGGCAGCATGGCCGCCTCGCCAGAAGGCCCTTCGGGCAGGCGTGGCATCTCGATCCTGGGAGATGGCCTGCTTCCGGTGCGCGGTTGCAGGTCCAGGGCTTGGTAGTAAGGCAGTGCGGAGGCACCGCCGTGATCCTCGACGACGATCAAGGGCGGCGATTGTGCGAAAGCGGCTGGCACGGACACGAGCGGCAGCAAGCCGATCAGCCACCGCGTAGCCGGACGGAAGATTCGAGGCTTCATGGCAGGGTTCTCCGGGTATCCGAGCCCCGCGCTGGCTCGCCCAGTACGCGGGCCAGGTGACGTCCAACGCTTTGGCGGTAGCGCGCAGCGGGTGCGCCACCGGCGGGACGGTGGTAGCGTCCGATCGTGATCAGCCAGTCCTGGCCCGGCGCGTGCTGCTCGCGCAGGATCTGCGCGGCCAGCGCCAGGTTCCGATAGGGATCGAGCAGTTCGCAGGGATGGTCGTAGCGGTGTCGCTGGTAGCCCAGGTTGATCTGGCCCAGGCCGGCGTCGATGCGGGTGCGCGGCACGTTGCGCAGTGCCAGGTGCAAACCGGCGCAGGCCTCGGTACGGGTGGCGAATCGATGCGATGCCCCGGCCACGTTGAGCGTCCAGGGCCAGGGCACGAGGCGGTTGTGGTACCGGGTGCCACTCTCCTGCAAGGCCACCGCGTAGAGCACCGCCGCCGGAATGCCCGCACGCTGTGCCGCGAACTGGTAGGCCGGCGGCGGGACCTCCCCGGCATTCGCCTGGCCGAGTGGCCAGCAGGCCAGCAGCAGGAGCGGGAGACGCGCGAGGCCTACTGTCGCTGCCATTGGCCGCCGACCTGGCGCACGACGGCGGGCAGTTCGCCCTGCAGGCCGAGGGACAGCCAGCGGCCGCCGTCGTGGTTGAGGGTGATGTGCCGGGCGCGCACCTTCGCCGGGTCGATACGGGCCCGGCGTGCCCATTCACGGATGCGCGCGTCGTCGGCGCGACTGCCGACGACATAGACATCGAACTCGACGCCCGACGCCTGCAGCCGCTGCACGGCCTGGTCGCAGGCGGTACAGCCATCCTTCACGAAGACGGCGGTTCGGTCGGTGCCTGATGCGATGGCGGTGCCCGCGCCGGTCGGCTTGGCACCGGGTAGGTTGACCCTCGCCATGCCCGGCGCGATCCGTTGCCAGGCGGCGTCGTAGGCACGCTGGTAGGCCAGCGTCTTCTCGACCCGCCGGGCTTCGGCCCGAACCTGCAATTCCGCGTAGCGGCGGCGATCCTCGTCGGAACGTGCTTCGATGCCGAGGGCCGTGAGCGGGTCGAGGCTGGGCGAGTAGACGCCCAGCGGCCCCTGCATCAAATCGCGGTAGCGCGTCCATTCGTCCGTGCGCAGCCCCCAGTCCTGCGCCCGCTGTTCGTCGCTGCGAGCGATGGCCGCAGGCGCTTCACGGCTCGGCGCCGTCCTGGCCGCGGTGGTTGCGCCGGTGGGCTGCGCGAGCGCCGCCTGCATGGCGGAGGCGGCCAGCAACACGGCCATCAATGGCGGGATCAAGTGGCGCGGGACCATCGGCGTGAACCTCTCTATCGGGGCGGGATGGGCAGCCTGCGGATCTCGTCTCCCTGCCGGAAGACGGCACCATCGCGCTCGATCCCGTCCAGTCGCCAGCCACCCTCCGACTCTCCGGCGCGCAGCAGGCGGACATCGGCCAGCCCGGTGCCATCGGCAGGCATCACCGACACGAAGTGTTCTCCCGCACGCAGTTCCACTCCGATCAGGCGGAATGAAGGCTCAACAGGCTTGGGTTGGGCCGCCACGGATTGGGATGGCCGTGGTGCGGGCAGCTTGGGCTGGCGCGAGACCGGGCGGGCTTCCAGTCGCGTGACGCGGGTTTCCAATGCGTGCAGCGCATCGGTGGCGGCGTATTGGGCTTGCGCCAGCTCGATCGCCGCCAGCCGCTGGTCCAACGCCGCGGTGTCCTGCTCGTAGCGTGCCTGCGGCAAGGCGGCGGGTTGAGTGTGGCGTTGTTCGATCCGATGCGAGAGACCCTCCAGTCTGGATTCGAGCAGGGACACCTGCGCGGTGGGCGCGGAGGCCTGAGCCTGTTCCGCCAGCCCGGACAGGGCCATGTGATCCACCAGCACCACCGCGCTGACGAGCAACAACCAGGTTGCGGTCGTGACCCGCAGCAGCGTCGTGCGCTGGCCCGTCGCTGAATCCCGGATGGTCATGGCGAAACCTCCCGGATCAGCGGAGGGGGCTCCGCCGAACGGTTGATTTTCGGTGGCTTGGGCTCGTGCGGCGTATGAGCCTCCCTGAGGCTGCGGATGAAGCACACCTTCCGCTCGCCGTCGTCGACCTGCAGATCCCAGACGGGGCCGGCCAGTGTCAAGAGCGCATCGCGCAGCAGGACCGGGCCGAGCCGGTAGTGAGCCGCCGGCAGCGGCAAGGCCAGCAGATCGGCGGACTGCTCATCGCACAGCCGGTAGCCGGAACGCAGGACGAGGTGCCTGAGGGCATCCCCGACGGTGGCGCCCAGCGTGCCGGGGATCTCCACATCCACCACCTGCAGCAACAGGTCGTGCTGGGCCGCCGTGGGCGCGAGTTCGACCAGGGTGTAGCGGCCATACCGCGTCACTGGCACGAACTCCGCCACGGCCTCGGGCGCGATGTCGGTGGCTTCGGATGCCGGTGCTGGCGGCACGGTGTGCGTCATCGCGCAGCCGCTGGCCATGGCGGCCAGGAGCAAGCCGGGCAGACGGATCAGGTGGCTGCGTCCGGCGATACGGAAGGGCTGGCGGGATGGGCGCATGGATCGGTGTCCTGAAACAACGAGCCATCACCATCGCCGCGCCGGCCCTCTGCCGCAGCAAACAAAGCGAATCCATCGGCTCCCGATTTGCCAGGAAAAATGCCGGCGACCATGGGCCGCCGGCATGAGAGGCATGGATCATGCCGCCACGAGTTGTCGTGCCAATGCCACCTCGACGGAATCACCGTCCTGGTTCAGGACATCGAGCCCCGATTCCGGCACGTCGCCCGACGTGCTTTGCGACACCATGATCTTCCGGGCCATCAACCCCAGGCAGGTCATCTGCGAGGAGTTGGCGTAGCCGAGGTAGATCACGCGCACCGGCTGCTTCTGGCCGATGCGCCAGGAGCGCCGGGCGGCCTGCTGCAGCGAATACACGTTGTAGCCCGACTGGAGGAACACGATGGTCGGGAACTCCAGCAGGTCCAGGCCGGTTTTCACCAGCTCGGGATTGGTGATGAGCACGTCGATGCCACGGTCCAACTGCTCGGCGATCCAGTCCTCGCGGCGGGCGGCATCCACGCTCGCGCGCAGCACCGCCACCTTGAAGCCTTCCTGCTCGAGCAACACCTTCAGGCGCGACGTGGTGTCGCGCGTGCCGGTGTAGACCGAATAGACCAGGGTCTTGCGACCTTCCGCCTTCTCTTGCTTGCAGATCTCGATCAGTTCGCGTTCCTTGGGCATCACCTCCAGTTCGTTGAACTGAGCCGGTACGAACGCCAAGGTGTTGCGCGTGCGCGGATGCACCACCGTCTCCGACCGGAAGCAGCAGTCCGGCCAGGCCAGCAGCACGTTGAGGACCACGCCGAGCAGCGTCGTGTCGCGCTTCGCCAGGGCCTGCTTCAGCTCCTGGGTCAGGCGACCGGCCAGATCGCGGTAGGCCGCGGCCTGCGCCGTGTCCATCGCGACTTCGCGGAACTCCTCGTCGTAGGGCGGAAGCACATTGCCGCCGATGTCCTTCAACTTGAGGAAGACCGTGAACGGCAGGACGCAACGCAGTACGCCCTTCGGACCGAAACCCGGCGCCTTGACGGTGCGCACCGATACCTTGGTGCCCTTGGCCGTCTTGTGCGCCGTGCCGGTGCTCTCGGAATAGATGTCCTTGAGCACCCCGTGATCGCGCATGAACGCCATCGCGGCCGAGGTCATGCTGCCGCTCTTCGTCGGCCGGTAGCCGTCTTCGATCATCCGCCCCGGCAGGGCTCGGAACAGCAGGTGGAACAGGTCGTCGCCGTAGCCGCCCATCAGTGTGCCGGTGAGCAGCAGCGTCTTGCGCGCCTTGGCCGCCAACACCCCCATGGCCTGGCCCTGTGCGGAGCCGCCGTTCTTGTACTCGTGCGCCTCGTCGGCGATGAGCAGGTCGAACGTGCCTTGGGGAAGCTGCCTCTTGATGAACTCGGACGGCTGGTAGCCGCCCTCGCCGAAGCCGAACTCCATGTTGGCCATCGCGCGTTCCATCCGGTGGGCTTGCCGGTCCGAGAAGACCAGCTCGCCGTTGCCATCCATCAGGTTGATGAACTCGTGGATGTTGTCCCCGAGCATCGACGCGAGGAAGGCGTCACCGAACTTTTGCATCAGCTTCTGCGCGGTGACTTCGCCTATGGTAGGAATGCGCTTCAGTGCCTTGAGCACGGTCGAGGACTGGTCGCTGGCGGACAGGCCTCTGGGACGGATCAACGACCACAGCGGTGCACGGCAGTGGCTGCACTTGCGGCGGGACTCCTCGGCTTCCAGCTCGACCGGGTTGATCGGCTCGCCGTCGAGGTCGGTGATGATGTGGCCGCAATCCGGGCACGCCGCCACGTCACCGTGAGGCGTGCGCCGCCGAACGAAGACAGGTTTCCAGTGGAACCCCATCCGCATCCGCACGCGGCCCAGGACGAAAAACTCCTGGCCCTGGGCCGGCACGCCCAACTGCTCGCGCAGTTTCAGCAGCTTGACCAGCGTGTCTGGGCCGTTGAGCACCCAGACCTTGGCACCGGCCACCGTTTCCTGGATTTCGCGCCGCCACTTGTAGACCAGGTGGGGTGGCGAGAGCACCAGGGTGCGGCGGTAGCCTTCGGCGTTGAGCACGGCGGCCGTGGCGATGCCGACGGTCGTCTTGCCGCAGCCCATCTCGCCATTGACGATCGCGGCGCGTTCGCCGCGGTCGACCAACAACTCGGTGACGGCGTGGACCACATCGGCTTGCGCCGGGAACAGCTTGCGCTTGAGCGCGGCGAGGATCAGTTGCCGATGCGCCCGCACCTGGCCGGTGTAGACCGGCGGATTGGCGCGGTTGAGTGAGTCGAGCAGTTCGTCGCCGAACTCGGACACGAAGTCCTGCAGGCTGAGTGTGAGGGGTGAAGCGGCCGCTTCGAGCAGGTCGCCCTGCACAGCGGTTTCGGGAACGGTTTCGAGATCGAGGGACATGGTGATGCTCCAAGGCAATGGGGCATGCACCTCCCACACGGGGCGGTGACATGCCCCTGGGTGCGAAGAAAGACGCGGCAAAGAAACGTGTAGGTGCCGCTGGATGCGGATCAGTATTCGCTGGGCAACAGCAGTGTGGTAACGCTGCGATCCCATTCGGTGATGATCCAGAGCTTCAGGTCGCACGTGACCTGGTAGGACGAGAACAGACGATCCTCGCCGGACTTCAGCGCGGCGTCGTTCTGCCGCCGATCGCTGTCGTCCAGGTCGCCCCAGTCGCCATGAAGATGGCGGCGCAGGTACGGCGTGGGGTTGAGCCGGCCCTGTCGGACCAGTTCGTCGACGCCGGCGGTCATGACCACCTGCCCGGGCGAAAAGCGTGCGTGCGACGCGAGGTTGAGGACTGCGAGTGCCATGGTGGTATCTCCTTCTGCAAGAAGGGGCCACGGCACCTCATCGGGGCAGCGTGACCCCGGTGGGTGGATGAAAGCGACGGCGAACCGTCAGGGAACAGCGATCAGCGGATGGTCAGCACTTCGCCCCACGTGGGCGAGCCCAGCGTCAAGTCCCATGCACGAATGACCGGCACGAACTTGTCGGTGAGGATGCGCGTCTCGGCCACGGAGCCGTCGTCGCGTTCGGTGTACTCCGTCTGGAGGGTCTTCTCCTTGTGGGTATCACCTTTGACGACGAGCACGCGCCCGCTCTTGGACGTCACTACGCCGGAGATCGCGCCTGCGGCCAAGGCCAGGGCGAGATGCCAGTGCGACAAGGCCCGCGCGGGCGGACGCAGCGATTGCTGCGCGGCGCCCAGGTGCGTATCGAGCGCCGGCCAGAGACCTTGTAGCCGGCCGACTTCATCGGCGAACTGCTCGGGCTCCATCGTCACGCGATAGAAGTGCTCCGGCTCGGCCGGGCTGGCAGGGACGGTGTACGGCAGGAACGGCCATTCGAGCGGCAGTTCCTCGGCTTCGGCGTCACCCTGTCCGATCTGCAGCAGCAGACCGCGGGTGGCCTTGACCGAATCCGATGCCTGGTCGCGTTGACGAATCCTGCGACCGAAGATCACCACCTGCTTGAACTGCGTTTCCACCGCACGGTAGATGCGCAGGTCGGCGAAGTGGCGCGTCAGCCATCCGACCAGCTCGGCGTCGAGCACGTAGGACGGCACGATGAAGACCAGCACGCCACCGTACTGCAGCAGCGGCAGCGCGCGCTGATAGAACAGCTTTTCCAGCCGCGCACGGCCCTGGCCTTGATAGCCGATGTTGCCGTTCACGTCCTTGCTCAGGTCGCCATACGGCGGGTTCAGCCACAGCAGCCCGAAGGACTGGCGCGAGATCAGCGTGTCCATCAGGTCGCCGTGGATGCAGCGATCGACCAGTTGCCGTGCGTGGCGGGCACGCTCGGCGTCGTACTCGACGGCGAAGGCCTGGACCTGCTCGCGCCCGAGGGCATGGGCCGCTTCCGCAATTGCCACGCCTTCGCCAGCGCAGGGATCGAGGATGGACATGGAGCCGGGAGACGGCGCCAGTGCGGACAAGGCCCGCTCCAGCGTCGGTTCGTCGGTGGGGAAGTAGCCATTACGAATGAAGTTGCGCGCCAGGCGCGGAAACATGAGTGCCATGGATCTCTCCTGGTGATGGATGAGGGAAGGCGGGCACGCGCGGCGCGCATGCCCGCCCGTTGGGATGGCTCACGCCACACGCCGAAGCGGTGCGTTCGCGGCCAGTTCGTACTGCGTGGCGCCGAGGGTGCCGTTGCGGATCAGCTCGCCCAACGCCTTCGTCAGCGCCGGGACATCGAGGGCCAGCCGATGGCCTTCCAGCGGCCCGAGGGCCAAGGGAAGACCGGTCAGCATCCGCCGTGTCTGCAACAGCGCCAGCACGGTGTCGCGCCAGTGGTCGAGCAGTGGCAGCGGGCAGGTCTCCTGCACCAGCGTCCACAGCCGGTCGAGCCGGTGCGCGGAATCCCTGGGCAGAAGCGCCAGCGCGCTGGCGTTGGCCTTGTCTGGCTTCACGCAGCGACGATCGAACAGCCACACGTTCGTCAGCGAACCGAACAGCGTTCGCCGATAGGCGCGGGTGATGCGCTTTTCCAGGTCCTCGACGTTGCCGACGAAGACCGGGATGGATGCGCCCTGCTCGGTGATGACGTGGAACTGATCCAGTCCCTGCTCATCCCGGCCGAGGGTCAGGCGGGCGAGGAACTCCTGAACAGCGGTGTCGCGCGCCCAGATCGAGAGAAAGACGAGATTGCCCTGCTCGTCACCGACGCAAGCGTCGGCCATGAGGTCGGGGCATTCGTCGATGCGGTACAACGGTTTCGCGGAAGAAGGTGCAGGCATGGTGATGTCCTCTTGGAAAAGAAGGAGCAACCACAGCCCGTGGGGCCATGCTCGCCCCGGTTGGGTGAAGGAAGATGCGTGCCGCTAGACAGCGCGCCCCGCGTGGAAGCGGTGAACCCGCTCGCGCCACTCGGGGCTTTGCACCGGCGCCATGTCGAGATAGCGCAGCGGGCACGAGTAGTAGTACGGATGCACGGACTCATCGAGTGACTTGTAGCCCCACTCAAGGCCCGCGCTTTCCAACAGATGGCAACCGATGTAGCAGACGGACTCACCGGCCGCGAGGCCCATGACGCCCGCCTGCCTGGCGGTGACGCGAACCACGGTCCACAGAACGTCGCCGTCCAGCGTGTGGTCGATGACTTCGCAGCAAGCGCGTTCGGACGCCTGCGGAGCGAGCAGCTCGCGGATCACCTGATCGCGCGTCTGACGAACGAAGGTCCAGCCCATGAAGGTCTCCTTGAAGAAATGGCCGGAGCCCTCCCCGTCGGGGGAGAACCCCGGCGGGTGGCGGAATGCCGCGCAAGGCGGTGGATGGATCAGGCAGCTTTGAGGTGCCAGTCCTGGGACAACGGAGCGAACTCGTAGCCCAGCTTGTCGAGACGGTCGCGCTGCTGACGCAGCACACGACGATCCACGGTCGCATCGAGCTTCACGGTCTCGCCCAGGGGCCACAAGGCACCGAACAGCGCCGCGTCGTCTGCCTCGGCCGAGGCCGCAGCGGACACGGGAGCCGGTTCGCTGCCGAACGGCGTGGTATCGACCAGGGGATCGCGCGGACTGCGCGGCTTCGCCTTCGGCTTGGCCGGGGGCGATGCCGGCACGGGCGCCTGCGCTTCCTCGTCGATCGGATCGACTTCCTGCGGACTCAGCCGGCGGGCCTCGTCGCGGCTCAGGGCGTCGATGTTGGACAGCGTCATCCCGCCCAGATGGGCGCGGATCTCGATGACCATGCGGCCGTTGGCGTTGTACGTGGAGGGGCGAATCTCGACGATGACGAAATCACCGTCGTACTTGCCCTCGTGGTACTGATCGAGTTCGGCGTTCTTCACGACGAACTCGCCGATCGAGGTTGCCAGGCGGCCGACGTTGAAGTCGCCGTTCCTGCCGTGGATGGTCTTGATGGCCAGTTGGCCGGGGATGGTGATCATGAAGGTCTCCTGCTGACGAAGAGAAGACAAGGCCCCAGGAATGGGGCCTTGCGGATCAGAACGACTCGGCAACGGCCAATGCGGGGGCATCGGCTGCTTCGTCGGCAGCATCGGCGTCGGGCCTGGAAGGCTCCAGTGCCGAGGCCTGCTGCGCGGCGTGCGCATCGGACGTCGCAGGGACTTCCGGGTCGCGCTCGTCGGTCTCGGTCGGCTTGGGCTCGGCCTTGTAGACGAGCTTGCCGTCGACCTTGATCCAACTGACGAACAGCAGGCGGGCCTTGAGGCTCACCCCCTGCTCGCCGGCACGCTTGCCCTTGGAGTAGGTGAAGGTGTCGGTCCACAGGTCGCCCAGGCGGAAGCCGATCATCACCTTCTTCTCGGCGTCGACCGCCTGGATGCAGCGGCGCACCAGGTGCTGCGCTTCCGACCCCGATACGCGCGTGTCGAAACGCACATACGAGACGTCATCGCTGGGACCGTTCAGAGCCGCGATGTCGCAGGCCAGGAACGCATCGCCTTTCCTGGGTTTCACTTCGCGGATGCGATTGAGATACCCGAGGCCGGTGATGTGCAGATCGAAGTAGGACTTTTCGTTGGAAGTGGTCATGGTGAATCTCCTGGGAACAATGAGGCGGAGACACACCCGACCCAAGGCGGGGAAGGTGTGGAACCCCCGCGTGGGTTGATGGAGCAGCCTGGTGGCATCGCCATCGAGAACCGATGGCCGTTCGCGCATGGATGCCGGTGCGAACTGGGGTGATCAACGCGGTCGGAACCACGTCGCAGCCTTGAAGATCGTGGCTGCCTGGGCATGTCGCTGACGGACGTCAGCGGAACATGGCCGAAAGCGTGGCGCCGGGACGGTGCGCAGGCGAGCGGCAATCGGCACTCGCGGCTATCCGCATTGCCGGGAAGAATGAGGCCCCGGATCGGGGTCCAGGGGGGCGCCCGGAGAACGAAGCAACCAGCACGGCGAATCGCGCCGCAGTCTCGATGGTCTCGACTGTCCGGGCATGCTGCCGGCAACGCCAGCGAACTTGCGGCCAGCGTGCGGCACATGGTGGCGGTCGTCCGCCGGGAATCTGCAATGCGCCGGCACCGCGTTCCACCAAAAAGTGAGCCCCGCGCAGGGGCTCAAGAGGGGGTTACTCGTTTTCGTACAGCGTCAATCCTTCGAGGATCGGCGCATCGGCGTCGAACACCAGAATGCGAACGTCGGCCAGTGTGGCCAGGTGCAGCACATCGACGAGGCATTCGGGCATGCCTTTCCTGCGGTGCTCCTGCCGCAGGCGCGCGGCGGTGATGCCTTCAACCTGTTGCAGGTTGTCATCCGTCCATGGAGTGGAGATCAGCTTCACGCCAATTGCCGGGGAGTATGGGATGCGAAAGGCGATGAACAGGAAGCGCGTCGGCGTGGCGATGTCCGCCAGTTCGGCGAGGAACCGACCGGCCTCCTCGGTGATGTGCGCCGAACTGATTTCCCAGGCACGGCTGTAGAACCCGGTCTCGAAGCGCAGGCGGCGCACCACCTCGCGCGCGGCTTCCTCGGAGTAGGTATCGCCGACGTGCAGCGGCTGGCCGGCTTCTTCGGCCATGACGGCGTAGACCAGGTTTCGGGCGATGCCGTGGCTGGGGCACTGCGCGCCCAGCTCGGGCGGCACGTTCTGGCCTTCCGTGATCAGCGCGAAGTCGTCGCAGAAGACGCAGGCATGGCGCTCGACCTGGCTGTCCGGCAGGTGCGACTGCGAGACGTGTAGCGGCAGATAGCTCAGCGGGCAATCGTCGTCGTAGGAAATCGCCAGCAGCCGGTGCACGGACAGGCCATCGTAGCCGCGGACGAAGGGGTTGTTGGAACGGGACATGGGATTACTCCAGCAGAGGATGGCCGAGGCAATCCCCTGCCGGGGATTGAACCCCAGCGGGTGGATGAAGTGGCAGCCGGTCAACCGGCCGCGGCGTCGGGCCGCCCTGGTGGCGGGCGGTGCAGGTCAGTGGAAGATGCTGATTCGGGCCATGGCCGCTCCTGCGAAAAGAAGGAGGGACATGGCCCCGAACGGGGACGCATGTCCCTCGTGGGGTGGGATGAAAGGACGGTGGGTTGCCAGGCGCGGCTCACCAGCCGCTGTAGTGCAGCGTCAGGTCGGCGATGACCTTGCGCCGCTCCAGGTCGAGGCCGCCGAAGTCCGACAGCCCCTCGAAGCCGCAACGCTTGAGCATCGCGCCGCCCTCGCGGGCGTTGTAGAAGCTCACCATTGCGGACAGGAACATGTGTTGACCGCTGCTCAGCACACCCAGGGCGTCGTTGAGCATCAGCATGTTGGGCCGCAGGTCCCACTTGGTGGTGGCACGCTGCAGACCTTCGCGTGTGCCGTCGCCGAACCATTCGGCACCGGCGATGTTGACGCCGCGTTTCCACGCCTCGAAGAAGGCTTGGGGCGCGGCGGCGAAGTGCTGGTTTTCCAGCTTGATCTGATCAAGTACCTCTTGAGGCAGAGCGCGGTTCATGACGGGGGCTCCTGATGATGGGATTCAGGGGTGGAGGCGCTGCTGCCAGCGGCCCGTTTGCAGGGCGTGCTCGGCAGCGTGGTGCGAGCGGAAGAAGCTGACCGACTCGCGCGAGACGGGACCATCCGCATCGGCGGTGCCGATGTAGTGGCCGGCTGCGCTGCAGAGCACCTGCAGGGGCAGGCGCTTGCCAACGTAGGCCAGGGCCTGGTAGCCGATGGATTCGGCGCGGGCCTGTTCAGCACTCAAAGGTGCCGATGCGAACGCGAGGGACATATGGTTTCTCCTGCTGGTTGAAGACCGGGAGCACCACGCCCTGTCGGGAGCGGAGACCTCCCGAAAGGTTGAACATCGAAAGCACCCGCGTCGTGGCGACGCGCGTCCGCGGTGGTCGGTGCGAGGCGGACTGGATCGGTCAACGCGGCGAGGCGCGTTGCAGCCTTGAAGACCGGAGCTGCCAGGGCATGGTGCTGACGACCGTCAGCGACACATGCGGGAAGGATGGAAGCGCGGCGGCGCACCGTCGCCGATCAAACGGAACCGCCCGCCGTCCGGTTTGGCCCGAGCACTGCCGGCAGCAGCAGTGCACGATCTGTCCGCCCACGACAAAGGCGCCGAAGCCACGTAGGGCTTCGGCTGGAGAAGAATCAATCCACCTGTGGGCTGCAAGCAGGCCAGGCCGTCGTCAAAGCCATTCGCTGCGTCAGCAATCTCACCCGGCCCGTTTCGTGGCTGGGGCCGGCATCCTCTGGCGTGCATCCACACACAAAGGGAACCCGTTGTTCCGCCGGCGGGCACCGGCACCGAATACCGTCGACCGCAAGCGGTCTCCTGGCACCTCGCAGCCTTGCGGGCCGAGGCGTCAGGAGACCGCTCGCGGATGGACGGAAGCACGTCGATCAGCGGAATCGCGGCGAGCGCGATTCGACGGAGCAATGACCTTCTCGCCCTGCAAGCCGTGATTGGCCTGTGCAGGACGCGCGCACCGTTGCAGAAGGGAACGCGCGCTGGGGAGTCCCGCGGGGCGCGGGAGGTTTGCCCCGCCGTCCGCAAGAGCCGGCGTGGCAGAGGGAGACGTGGGCGTCAGTTCGCCTGGAGGCGCCGGCGCGGTGCCCTGTAGGTGCGGCTGGATGCGCCGCGCTTGCCTGCCGCGGCATCTTCGACCGGCTGCGTACCCTTGCAGTCCGGGTAGCGGCTGCACGACCAGAACACGCCGCTCTTGCTGCTACGCTGGCGCATCGGGGCGCCGCACTGCGGGCAGTCCGGCGCGGGCGGCAGCTTGAGGTCCAGCGTGGCGCCGCGGTACTGCTGCACGAGCCGGGCGACCCAGCTCGATTGCTTGGCGATGAAGGTGTCCAGCGTCATCTGGCCGGCCTCGATCATGTCCAGTGCCTGCTCCCACACCGCCGTGGTCCCCGGGTCGGCGATGGCCGCCGGCACGGCGTCGATCAACGTGAAGGCCGCATCCGATGCACGGATGGCGCGGCCTTTCTTCAAGAGATAGCCGCGGGCCAGCAGCCCGCTGATGATGTTGGCGCGCGTCGCCTCGGTGCCGATGCCCGTGGTGTCCTTCAGCTTCTGCTTCAGGCGCGGGTCGGTCACGAGCTTGGCGACGCCCTTCATGGCCTTGACCAGTTCTCCCTGCGTGTAGGGCTTGGGCGGCAGCGTCTTCAATGCCTTCAGCTCGACCTGACCGACTTGACAGGCATCGCCAGCCTTCAACGCTGGCAATACTTGGCCGCGCCGTGCATCCTCTCCGTCCGTGTCGTCAAGGGCCGGCGCCGCCAGCACCTGGCGCCATCCGGCCGTCGCGATCTGCTTGCCGACCGCCACCAGCGACTGCCCGCCGCACGTGAGCTGCGCCACCGTCCGGTCAAACTCGTGATGCGGCAGGAACTGCGCGAGGTAGTGGGCACGGATCAGCCGGTAGACGGCCAACTCCTTGTCGGTCATCGCCGAGAGATTCGCCGGCTCCAGCGTGGGGATGATGCCGTGATGCGCCGTGACCTTGCCGTCGTTCCAGGCCCGCGAACGCTGCTGGCGGTTCAGGCGGTCGATCAGCGGCCGCAGGCTGGGATCGGTCTTCACCAGGCTGTCGAGCACGGCCGGCACCTCGGCCAGCATGCTCTCAGGCAGGTGGCCCGAATCCGAGCGCGGATACGTCGTCGCCTTGTGCGTCTCGTACAGCGCCTGGGCAATGTCCAGCGTCTCCTGCACGTCGAGGCCCAACTGCTTGGAACACACTTCCTGCAAGGTGCCCAGGTCGAACGGCAGCGGCGGGCCTTCGCGCACGCGCTCGGTCTCCACCGACAGCACCTGGGCGGTGCCGGCCGCGCGCAGGCGTTCGGCGGCCTGCTGCGCCACCGGCTGCCGCAGGCAACGGCCGGCTTCGTCGGTGCTGCCCTGGGGGGGCGTCCAGCTTGCGACAAAGGTCTGGCCTGCATGCGACAGTGCGACCTCGGTCGCCCAGAACGGCACCGAGACGAAGCGCGCGATCTCGCGATCACGGTCCACGACCAGCTTGAGCGTCGGCGTCTGCACGCGCCCGACCGATAGCACGCCGTTGTAGCCGGCCTGGCGGCCCAGCAGCGTGAACAGGCGGCTCAGGTTCATCCCGATCAGCCAGTCGGCGCGCGATCGGGCGAGTGCGGAGAAATACAGCGGCAGCGTCTCGGCGGACGGCTTGAGCGCACCCAGCGCCTTGCGGATCGACGCATCGTTGAGCGCCGACAGCCACAGGCGCTGAATCGGCCCGCGGTAGCCGCATAGGTCGATGATCTCGCGGGCGATCATCTCGCCCTCGCGGTCGGCGTCGGTCGCGATCACGAGTTCGCCCGCCTTGGCGACGAGTTGCTGCACGACCTTGAACTGCGCCACAGTCGCCGCCTTGGGCTCGACACGCCAACGCTCAGGAACAATGGGTAGTTGCTCGATGGCCCAGCGCTTGTATTGCTCGCCGTAGCCTTCGGGTGGAACTGCCTCCACCAGATGACCGATGCACCAGGTCACGACGACACCCGCACCGCTGTAGCAGCCGTTGCCGCGTTGGCCAGCGCCCAGCACACGGGCGATGTCCTTGCCCTGGGACGGCTTCTCGCACAGGAACACGCGCATGAAGCCTCCTTGAAAATGTGCGGTTCATTGGATGGGCGCCAGCTTGGCAGGGCCAGGAGATGCCGGCAGCAAGGAAGCCGATTGATGCAGACGCCGCTTTGTGATCGGCAGGCGGTCCGTTGCCGCAGCGGTGCGCATAGACCGCAGGAGCTGGCACAGCAAGAGCGTCGTTTCGGGAGGGCGGCTGGAACGCCGTGGACGACCTTGGAGCTATCCCCTGGGGATAGCTCGCTGGTGCATCGCGGGCGCATGACAGTTGCTACAGCCGCCCTCGGGGCGGCGGCGATTGGCGAGCTACTGTCCGCCGGCTGGCTTGGCGCTGAGCGCCACCGACGCGATGCGGTACGGCAGGATGCCCACGCGCCGCGCCTCGACCTTGAACGTGACGCGCTCGTTCTCGTCGGCGTCCTCCCATTCGTCGCGCACGGTACGGCCCTCGACCAGCACCCGCATACCTTTCTGGTACAGCGTCTTCCAGTGCTCGGCGTCGCGGTGCCACAGCTCCACGGGCGCCCAGAAGCCGCCGCGATCTTCGTACTCGCCGTCCTTCTTCGGGATCGGGTTGTCGAAGTAGACGTTCAAGCGAAGCAGCCGGCGTGGCTCGTCGTTGCCGTTCGGGAATTCGCGGTAGTCCGGCGCAGAACCGATGTTGCCCTCGCCGACGAAGTGCGTGCTCATGGTGACTCCTTGGTGGTGGGTGGAACGGACGCGGTATGCCCGTGGACGCGCCGCAGGTAGGCCGCTTCCGCCTGCGCGGCCTTGTTGGCGCATTCCAGGGCTTGGCGAGCGATGCTGTGGGTCAGGCTGATCTGCATGTTCAGCACGATGCGCTGCAGTTCCATCGCGTACAGTTCGTCGATCAGCGAGGCCGGCGTCGCGGGGTTGGCCAGCAGGGCCTCCCACAACGCCACGCCCATGGAGGAACGGTCGAGGTTGCGCCAGCGCAGGAAGGTCGTCCCTGCGCCAGTGGCCTGCTGGGCCAGTTGCACGTCGAGCAGGCTGAAGGGGTAGGCCCGCGCCTGGGGCAGCACGCGCCGCTGCGCCAGGCCAATCAGGTCGTCGCGCAGCGCTGCGCACTGGCTGGCCCAGGTCTCCAGACTCCCCTTACCCTTAAAGGGCTGTAAAAGGCCTTTTAGGTAGGCCGCATGTTCCACCCGCCGGAAGTCCGTCTGTTCCAGCGGAACGAAGTGCGCGGAAGGGGTCAATGCCGTCATGTCGTGGCATCCTCGTCTGGTGCCCCATCGGATGCGCCATCTTTCGGTGCAAGCTTCACCGCATCGGCGGCAGGCGCCGCAGCCGGCGCACCGGGCCGGTTCGCCCGCCGTGCGATGGGTGGCGCGAAGCGCGAGCGGCGCGTGCCTTCCAGCACGTCCTGCGGCAACTCGCCGAACTCCTCCAGCGCCGCTCGCGCCGCGGCGTTCTTCGCAGCGAAGTCGTCGCGCGTCGTGCCCGAGTAGCGGTACTGCTGGGCCAGCGAGAACAGGCTGCGCAGCGCGTGCGCGCCGTCATTGAGCCAGCGCTCCAAGGTGCTGCGGTCGATCAGCGCCGTGTGGTGCGCCAAGATGAGTTTGCGTGCCAGGTCGTCGTAGTCGGCCAGCAAATACACCGCCATGAAGCCGAGCTGGGCATTCACGAACAGCGGCAGCTTCACCGGCTGCACGTTCATGTTCTCGCCCAGAGACAGCGCCGCTGGCACGTCGGCCAAGGCCTGATCCACCTGTTCGCGCAGCGCCTGCAGCGTGCTCTTAGTCTGCTCCAGCTTGTCTTCGATACGCAGCATCCAGAAATCGGAGTACGGATCGTCCTGCTCGGCGCCGCGCTTCATCTTGTTCATCGCGCTGATGAAGCCGTTGAGGCCGATGATGCCGGCGCGTCCTTCCGCTGGCGCTCGGCCATGCCAGATGCGCGAGGCGTGGTGCGTGTGCAGCGTCAGCGACATCGCGCTACGCAGCGACCCGAGATTCAATTGCAGGGGTTCATTGGCCATGGGTGACGACTCGCATTAACGGAACGAGTCGCCAGCATCGGCACCGACCGGAAGGCCGTCAGTCAACAAACCGCAATCGGCGTGCGCCTGGTTTGTCCGTGCCGGGAAGGCTGGCTGTCCCAGCTATCCCCTGGGGATAGCCTCGCGGCGGGTAGCGACGGCAAGCGCCGTCTGCTGTCCCAACTGTGCAATGAAACCTTCGAGTTGGCCGTCGGCGACACCGGCATGGCGGCCGGCGGCGATGTCGGCCCAGCCCATGCAAGCTGCTTCCTGCAGCGCCTTGAGTTTGGCTGCTTCAGGCTCCTTGGCATTCATGGTGAATCTCCAGTGAGGAAAACCGCCTTCACTCCCGTGCCGGCGGCCACTGCTGCGCGGCGTGCAACACGCGCAGGATGGACACCGCGCGGGTGTCCTCCATGTAGACCACGACGTAGTTCGCACGCACGACCATCTCCCGCGTGCCGGCCACGCGGCCAGGCCGGTAGAGCTTCGGGCGCTCCGGCAGCTTCGCGGCCTTGGCCTCGATGTCGTCCTTCAACCGCTGCGCGGCATCGGGGTTGTCGTCCGAGATGTAGTCAACAATCGCCAGCAGGTCGGCGCGGGCAGCTTGCCGCCACTCAAGTACGCGCACGCCGCTTCCTGTCGATCAGGGCCTGCGCCTCGTCCATGACCTGCTGGTGCGGCACCGGCGGCCGTGTGTCGGCCAGCGCCTCCTGAACCTTCGCCCGAAACCAGGCGTCGTAGGCGTCCGGGTCGACCGTAAGGCCGGCCGGCAGCGCACCTTCCTTGACCACGCGGGTCAGCAGGATGCGCACGGCATCCGAAACCGTGAGGCCGACCCCGGCGAGCTTCTCGGCGGCATCGGCCTTGAGCTTGTCGTCCACTCGGATATGCAGCATCGAAGTCTGTGCGGCCATCTCGGCTCTCCTGTTTGTGCATCAGGCTGTATTTTGTATCTCAATTGAGACTCGCGCAAGAGCCAGGGCCGGGCCGACTGCCGGCCAGAAGGCTCCCTGTCCCAGCTATCCCCTGGGGATAGCTCGGCCGGTCACGGGTCGCGCAGGGCCGCCCGCAGCCGCGCCAGGTGGGCGCGCGCCACTTCGGGGGATACCGGCGGTGCTGATGGCGCCGGTGCCGGCGCGGGTGGACGGGAAGCAGGCGACACCGTGGCGCTGTCGCCCGCCCAGGCCTTGAACTCCCCACGGATCGCCTTCTGGATGATGCCGAACAGGTAGCCAGCCGGGTTGCGCACCGAGCTGTTGCAGCAGCGCGCCTCCCATTCGTCCAGCACCGCCTGCCGCTGGGCTTCGTCCACCTGCCGCAGGGCCACCAGCGCGCCGGACTGCTGCTCGTGCTTCAAACGCTGGAAGCGGTCTGGCAGCCGCAGGTTCTGCAAGGCCCTCGCGCGCGGTACTGTACGTACTTCATTTATACGATCATTACGTACTGTACGGTCCTCCTTCGGAATCCGAAGAGAGCTATCCGGCGCGGGTTTCGGCCTTGCTTCGGATTCCGAAGACGGGCGCGCAGCATTCCGAAGAAGGGCTTCCTGGCCTTCTTCGGATTCGTGGTCCGCACCCTCCTGTGGATAACCTGGCGTCGTCCATCCATGCGGCGCCATGCGCTGCGCCAGCACCTGCAGGCGGGTCGGCAGCGTGCGGCCGCTGAGCAGCGGGTCTTCGGCAATCTCCTTGAGCGTGTTCATGCCCACGATCTGCACCGCCTTCGCCGCGTGCGTGAGCGCCTGGCTGACCAGTCCGAGGTAGTCGGCATCGAGTTGCATCGCCTCGAAGGGCGACAGCGGTTCGTCGTGCAGCACGTAGAGGTTGCCTTGGATGCGGCCGGTCTTCGGGTCGCGCCGTCGTCGCACCAGGCTCAGCCAGCGCGTCAGCCGCAGCAGCGTCAGGGCGCGCGCCACGGTCTCGTGCGAGGCTTGCGCCCCGCAGGGCATCGAGGCCAGGTAGGGGCGCAATTGGTCGTAGGTGGGAAAGGCGGTCACGCCGTCGTCGTTGAGCTGCAGGCGGAACACCTGCCAGGCGTTGCGCTCCAGCGGGGTCAGGCGCCGGTCGAGGAACAGTCGGCGCGGCACGCTCTCATGGCGGTTGCCGCTGTAGAGGAATCCGTCGGCGGCCGGCGCGGTGCCCTGTGCCGGTTCCTGCGGCCCAAGGTGCCGCAGCGCCTCGTCGAACACCGCCGACAGCGCAACGGGACCTTCGCGCCGTGGTGTGCCGGACGTGGCCATGGCTACACCAGCCCCTGGTCGATCCAGTTCCGTATCGCCGACCAGATCACCGACATCGGCAGGCTCATGGCCTCGGCCAGGTCCATGGTCAGTGCCAGCATCGCCATGTCGTCGGTCAGGGCGACATGGCGCTCGGCGACGCCGGCCTTCCAGCGTTCCCACAAGGCCACGTCCTGCGCCTCGTCGAGCACCGGATGCCGACCCTTGCGCTTGGGCAGCCCGAGGATGTCGCGGCGCAGCGCCACTTCCTGATGCGTGAGGCCGTAGAACTTGCTGACCATCTCCGTGCTCGCCCCCAGGCGCAGCATGCGGTCCACCGTAGCGATCTCCCGCTCCACGTCGTGCACCTGGCTAAGCAGCCGCTTCAACACTTCCCGGTTCACCGACACCGAACACCACGACACCGTGGCATTCACCAGCATGCTCACGAGTTCGGGGTGCTTCAGCGCATCCAGTTCCTCCTCGCCGAAGCCCATGGCCTTGCAGCGGCGCAACTGGCCGTTGCGCAGGTCATGCAGGGCCTGGGCGATCACGGCCTGGTTGAGTGGGTGCGGTGCCGACATGCGGGAGCCTCCTGCGCTCAGGAATCCTGGCTCGCTACGCCGGCTTCCAGATCCAGTAGCCGGCGCGCCAAGCGCAGCAGACGGAACAGCTTCACCAGCGCAGCATCGCTCAGACGTGTAGCCGAGCCGCCGTGGCCATGGAGCAGCGCCGCCAGTTCGTCGGCCAGCCGCGCGCGGTCCAATCCGTTCGCGGCGGGTGGCGCCGAACTCAGCGCATCCAGCAGGGTCAGCACCGCCCTTGCGAATGCTGGCAGCGCCTTCGCGTGGCCCACGGCCGGCGCCGCGCAGACGAAGCCGATGCCGCCGACGCTGGCCTCGATGTGGTCGGCGACGGCCGCTTCCTCGGCGATCTCGCGCGCGAACTGCGCGATGTGCACGCGCAGGCGATCCGGCACGTCCAGCCCCGGCTCGACGTACCAGACGTCCGAGATGGGATAGAGCCCGCCGACCTGTACGGGGATCGCGCGCAGCGCATCGGCCTCGAAGTCGGGCAGCTTGTCGCCAAGCTGGTTGGCAACCATCCGCTGGATGGATTGCAGGCGCTCGGTGGTCGGCGCCGGTGTCACGATGTGCCCTTGCAGGCGCTCGTCGCGTGGTCCGTGCTGGTCCTCCAGCGCTTCGGGCGATGCAGGCGGTGTCGCTGCTGGCGCCGAAGGCGCGACCGGCGTGGTGTCGCGCGGTACGGACGACCCGGGTGGCTGCTGAGGCGCGGAGACCGGTGCGGAAGTAGCAGCAGGCACGACAGGCGCTGCCGGAGGCGTCGGCGCCGCCGGTTCGCTGGTCAGCGCACGCTGGCGGCTTTCGCTGTCGTTGATCTCCAGCGCCAGCGTGTCGTAGTCCGCCTCCAGCAGTTCGGCCATCTGGCCCACCAGTTCGTCCTGCACCCGCTGCGGCGAGAAGTCATCCGGCTGCGTGTCGAACTGCGCCAGCACGTCCTGAAACAAGGTGGCGAAGTCCACGGCCACGGTGCGGCCCAGCGCACGCCGCTCCCAGGTGCGCTCGCACGCCTTGCGCAGTACCGCGAGCCGGTCCACCTGATGTCGTCCCAGGCCGCCGTAGAGCAGGTTCGGTATCGCCGGCAGCAGATAGCGCACCGCATCGTTCATGCGGCTGATGTGTGACTGTGGCACCGGATAGCCGTCGGCCGTCAGCCGCCGTGCGAGTTCGCTCTGTGACAGCGCCTGGCCGCTTTCCTGCTCGTAGAACTCGCGCGCCTTCTCGATGCCCAGGGCGCGCTCGATGAAGGTCAGCCCACCGCGCAGTTCGTTCTCGGCCAGGTGCCCGGTCAACGCCACGATTTCGCCGCGCGCCGGCCACGGGCGGAACAGGCACGCGATCCGGAAGAAGCGGTCTTCCTTGGTTTCGCTCCACAGTTCGCGCAGGATGGCGAGCCGCGTATTGCCGCCGTTCCTGATGATGTAGTGCGCCTCGCCCGGCCGGCGGGTGATCGCGGGCGGGGCGTCCAGCCCGCGCTCGCGGATCGAGGCCTTGATTTCCTCGTAGGCCGGGTTGCGCGTCACGCGTGGGTCGTGTTCATAGGGGCGCAGCTCGTCCAGCGTCACCACCATCGGCGTGTCGGCGATGGGGTCGCTCAAGATCGCTGCCGACGGGCCGCTGCGGTCGAAGCCCTTGGTCAGCAGCTTGGCGGCCATGTCCTGAGGCGTCGGCTCAGCCATCGCTGCTCTCCCGAGATGCCGCTGGTGCCTGACGATCGGCGCGGCGAAGCTGCGCGCGAGCGTTGCGGCTCGCGCGGTGATCGCTCGCGGTCGAGCTGGTGTAGATCGCGGCGCAGCCGGGCTTGGTGAACACCAGGTGCCCGCCGCGCGTGCGTTTTACGTGCCAGCCTTCGCCCAGCGCGAACTCGATCAGGGTACGCAGCCGCGCATGGCCGCGCGCCAGTTCATGCGCGTTCGCCATGACTGGCTCCCGCTGCGTGACCTCTGCCGGTAACGCACGCAAAGCGTTCCCGCCAGGCCGGGAACAGTTCTCCCGCCAGCGCACGCATCGTCTCCAATGCCGCAGGCGCGTTGCGGCCTACTGGTTGCCGATACTCGACGCGATGCACTGGCAGCCCCCGTGTTGCGGCACGTGGGTAGGCTTCGATGGCCGGGACGTCGGTGTTCAGGACCTGTATGCCAGCGTGCGCCTGGAACACTTGTCGCAGGGCCTGCTGGATCAGTCGGGCGTTCGACGAAACCGGATGCACACGGTTGATGAGCAAGCGCAGCGGTGGCGGCTCGATGCCGAGGTGCCGATACGGAGCGATGTCCTCGATCAGTTGCAGCGTGCCGCGCCTCAGCTCACGCGCCGCCAGGATTTCCGGCGTCACAGGTGACAGCGCCAGACTGGAGGCCAGTACCGCCATCTCCAGCAGCACACTGCGCGCTCCCTGGGTATCGATCAGCAGCAGGTCGTAGTGCGGCGCCAGCGCGGGGAGCAGGTGACGCAGGCGCAGCCGGCCGTCGGGTGCGTGCAGCAGCAGTGTGTTCAGTTCGCCGCGGTGGTCATTCGACACCACTAGGTCGAGACCCGCCACAGCGGTCTGCGAAGCCAATTGCTCGATACGCTGCTCGTTGAAGGCCAGCATCTCGTAGATGCCGGCAGGCGCATGCGTGCCGAGCGTGAAGTAGCTCGACAAGGTGGGCTGTACGTCCAGGTCCAGCAGCAGCACGCGCAGCCCTGCATCGGCGATGAAGCCGCCCAGGTTCGCTGCGGTGGTCGTCTTGCCGACGCCACCCTTGGTCGAGATGATGGATACCACCTGCATGGCGCGACTCCTCGTGGAAGGGATTCCGACGGAGCGCGGGCTCACGCCCGTTCCCTGAGTCGATCGGTGATCCACTGATCGATCTCCACCGAATCCCAGCCGATGGCGCGTACCCCGAGGCGCAGGGGCTTGGGAAACTTGCCCTCCTTGATCAGGTTGTAGATGTGGGCGCGCTTGAAGCCGGTCTTGGCCTCGACTTCCGCGCGGCGCAGGATGCGGTGTTCGTTCGGCGTCGCGGTGGCGATGGTCTGGGCAGTCACGAGGGGCACTCCTTGGCGCTGTGTAGCGGCGGTGATGGACGTGCCCCGTATTCAATAGCGCGGTTCCCGCGCAGTCACCGCAAGTGCAGGCTCGGCGTCTGCACTTGCAGTCAGCGGTCCTGGGTGGCGAGATGACGCCTGGCTGCCGAAAACTTCGCCCACAGCGTTCGCTCGCTGATCCCGGACTTGTCGCCGTAATGGGCAACCAGCGCACTGATGACCGATTCCAGCGTCTCGAAGGACGAATAGGGAACGCCATTGGGCGACTTGCCCAGCAGCAGGGTCAGAAGACCGCCAACGATGTTCAAGTAGGTGGACTCACTGCGGGCGCCCGGCACCCCGGAACGCTTCTCGCGCTCCGTGCGCGCCTGGTGCTCCTGGCTGAGCGTCTGGAACTGGGCATAGAGCGCATCCCAGGCTTGCACCCTGTCGGCAAGCTGGAGCTTCAATGCCTCGCGATCCATGACCAGTGCCTGCACAGCATCGACACTGACGGCCGGATGCAGGTGACGCTCGAAGGCATCGAACAGGAAGGCCGGTCGCTGGTCGGGATAGAAGCGGATCATCCAGGCCTTCAGATCGACATGTCGGATCGTGAGGCTGGGGTCATCGAGCAAGGCGGGGTCGTTGCTCGTGATGCCGTCCTTGCCGTAGGGAAGGTCGAGATGCACCAGTGCGTCGTAGATCCGTTCCGCGTTCAGGCGAAGCTGTGGCCAGCGTGCCAGTTCGGGGTGCTCCGGCAAGCGGTTCATCCCCTTGGCGACATCGAGGATGCGACGCTCGAAACGCGACAGCCCTGCCCACTGGATGGCCGCCTCGATCGGACGGTAGAAGACCTTGGCGTGGGCGCCGGAAGAAGATGACTTGCGCATGACTGCTCCCTGGTAACCGGATTCAGGACATCTGCTTCCCTCGTTGATTGGAATCGCTGCCGGGACGCGCCTTCACGGCGCGAGACGGTGGCGGCTTGGCTTGTGGGAAAGGCCAGGATGACGGATGTTCGGCAGAGCAGCCGCTCTGTCGATATGGCGCTTGTCCACCAGCACCGAGCCTCTGCGTGGCGGTATGCTTCAAGCGGTTGACTGCACATGGCAGGATGGCTCGATACCGAGGTTTTGCTACAGACGCCATCGCGGCGAAAGACGGATTCGGTCTTCTCGCGTTCGAGCCAGGGCGTTACCGGCGTGCAAGACAGCGACGGTCCATCAGCAGACGCAGTGCGGGCGGAAACAGGTGTGGCGATGCCGCCTCGACGGGGTGCAACCAGGTTTCGGGCAAGACCCGAGGGGTCTGCCTACAGATCGACAAAGCATGACAGTCCGGTTCCGCACTCATGGGAAGGAGCGATTGGGTGGTTCCGACGACAGGACTAGCGATGACGAGGGGATTGCCTGTCGGGTCTCATTGGGCATTGGTGGCCTGATCGTCGTGCAAGATCAGGACAGCACGATGGCGTAGCGCGGTCCCCAGAACTGCAAGCAGGGTAACGGACCGAGAGCAGCCAGCCTTTTCATGGCCTACTGATTCCAAGCTTGGGCTTGTTGACCAGACCATACTTATGCATTCAAATTTGAATGCTTATTGCTGAATTAAGTTCATATCTGAGGCTTAAGCTATGTCCTCTTCCGGTCAGAAGCGCTCCGGTGCCCAGGTAGCCATGCCGCAGCCCGTCGCGCGTGCGCTGCATCGCCTGGGGCAGGACATCTCGGCGGCACGGCGCATGCGCCGCCTGAGCCAGGAAGACCTTGCTCAGCGCATCGGCACGTCCCTGAGCACCGTCAGGCGCATGGAAGACGGCTATCCCGGCACCGCGCTGCACACCTTCCTGCGCGCGCTGCACATGCTGGGCCGGCTCGATGACCTGTCAAGGGCGATGACCCTGGAGAAGGACGCCCTTGGCATGGAACTGGTGCGGGAATCGTTGCCACAGCGGGTGCGCAGCGTTTCCCGCTGGCAAGGGCAGCCGGCTGGGCGAACTTCGGGAGCCGGCGATGGTGACGCGAGCGGGAGTGTCGACGTACTGGAAGGCTTTTGACGGCGCCTTCTCCTTGGCTTGCGTCCCCCTGATCCAGCCGCATTGAGCAAGTCCCCTGGAATGGATGTCAACCATGGTGTAAACTGGCAACTGAAGTGTCAACCGAGAAGATGGAGCGGCCTGTGAGCGAACGAATGTCCAATGCGCCGGTGTACTACGCGCTGGCACAGGCGCATTTCAATCCGGTGGCGGCCATGGTCAAGTATGTCGACCAAATACAAGATCGACTGCGTCGTGAAGGGTACCCCTTGTTCGAGCCGCAGCAGGTCACTCACTTGGTCGTGTCCGGGCCAGGCCAGGCACAACAAGCCGAACCAAAGATCCAGCAAACGGTATCCTGGCTCCTGACCAGGAGCGATCGATCTGCGGGCTTTATCCTGTCCCCTTCGACAATCACGTTTCATACGACGCATTACGACACCCACAAGACATTCATTCCGGAATTACTGCGGGGGTTGGATGCCGTGCATGAAGCAGTCAGCCTTGACCATGTGGGTCGGCTTGGGTTGCGCTACCTGGATGCGGTGGTGCCGGCAGACGGGGAGTCCGTCGAACAGTACCTTGTCGGTGGCGTCCATGGGGTGGGATTCGACGCGGTTCGCCGGCACGCAATGAGCGAATCCGTATTCTCGACCGATGTTGGTCCACTCGTTCCCGGCGGAACCTTGGTTGCAAGGGTATACAGGGCAACGGCGCAGCTTGGTTTTCCTCCCGATATGTTGCCGAACGGGCTGGCACTGAATCCGCGTTTCGCCATGACCGCGCCACGCGAGCATGGTGTGCTCGATACCGACCATTTTTGCGAAGGTCGCATGCCTATCGACCTCGGCAAGCTCGAAGAACAACTGCGCTCGTTGCATGCCCCGATCAAGTCCGTGTTCAAGGCAACCATCACGGATCATGCGCGCCGGGCATGGGCGTAGCACTGGAGACCCGCATGTACACCGAGACGTTTCCAACAATCAGGACTTCGCCGTCGATCGTGCCCGTTCGGGTCGCGGCCACGGCCGCCTTCGCCCTGATGGGGATCACGCAGTTGGTTGGCGGTACTGGCAGCGTGTTCGATGTGACCCGGGCGGGGGAATGGCGCAGGCTGGTGGAGGCGCGGACTCCCATTCACGTCGAAATCGAGGTGGATGGCGAGGAGGCAGCTCGTCCCGATCTGCGAAGCGCTTCGGAGCATCTGGCCAACATCCGTGAGGTGCTCAATCCAGCAATCGCCGATCTCGCCGGGACCTTTGGCGTTTCCCGGCAAGCGATCTACAAATGGCTGGGGGGAGAGTCGACGCCAGAAGCGGACAACTTCGCTCGGATACAGGCACTCAGCCAAGTGGCCGACGCCTTTCGCGAAGCAGGCGTCAAACGGGGGCCAATGATGCTGAAGATGAAGGCGTTTGACGGCAGGTCTCTCCTGGATCTCATCGCTGCAAACCAGACTGTCATGGAGCATGTCCAAACGCTGATCTCAGAGGCTCAGGCCATGGATGCGGCATACGAAAGGTCGGGACTGGCCAAGAGCAAGGCCGCGCCAACGGATGATTGGCGTTCCGCTGCTTCCATTCCTGGCTATCCCGAGCAGTGATTCGGGGATCGCGCGATGCTGGACCGGGAGACGTCATGGCGGCAGGGAGATTTGCTGACCAGCGATGGATCGCTGCAACTGGGATTGGTCGAGTCACTGGAGGATGGCCGTTTCGCTGTCGTGATCTCCCACGACTGTGACATCCCCCACCCGCACGAACCCTGCATTGAGGTCATCGTGGCGGACTTGATCGGCGATGCCCGTGGGGATCCGCAACTGTCCCATGCCAAGAACCCCCGGCGGCTGCATCTTGCGTATGACAAGGCGGATGGAGGCTCGATGGTGCTGGAGTTGCGGCATGCAGAGAAGAGATCCATCCCGAGAGTCGAGTTTGGCCAGAGTGCGTCTCGGTTTCTTGAGGCGTCGCTTTCGGATGAATCGAAGCGCACCCTGAAGCAATGGCTGGCGGCACGCTATGGCCGGCCCGCGTTCCCCAACGCCTTCGAGAACCGGCTTGCGAAGCGTGTCGGCAAGAGAGACGTCAAGAGCCGGATCGCCCGCATCCTCGCTCCCGAAGCCCGACATCTGGTGGGATTGTTCTTCGATCTGGGTGAGCAGCGGGGCATTGAGGCTTCTGATGGTGAACCCTATGCGTTGTCCATATCGGTGGCCTATGACGCCATCGAAGGTGGGCCAGGTGCGCGTGAGTCCGCCGAGAGCGTAGTACAACAATTGCGAGAGCTTTTCATCGAAGCGTACGGCCCTCCCGATGCGGCAACGGAAATCGCCCTCGACGCCTGCGAGCCAGTCCCAGATACACACATGACCCTCGCCGACCTTCGGCGTGTGGATCAATGGCGACTTGAGTACCTCAGCCTGCATGACGATGAACATGGTGGCTTCCTGCCGGACGGCGTTGCCCCTGCGTGAGACGTGAGGTGGCTGGATGAGCCTGGGATTGGCTGGGGGCTCTTGCATTTGGCACAGGGCAGCGTCTGACGGCTCTGGGTAGGCCAATGCGGCAGTAGCGGGCACGCCGAGTTGCCGAGGGCTCGCTACAGGTACATAATCTGGCCTGAATCCGTAGCGCCAACGGAATAAACCCGTTATCAATCAACGATTTGAGTGCGGCGTGATGTTCCCATCACCCGCTCCACAGCACCGATCCACGGAAATCAATCGAAGGCCGGCACGATTTCCGAAGCCATCATGGTGTCCAGTTTCTGCAGCCTGACCCACAAGGCTTCTGCGTGCCGGCCCAAGCCGCCGTATTCCATGCAACTCAGGAATTTCTCGCGTACTTGTTCCGGATCGAGCACGAGTCCTCCGTTCAACTGTTCGCTGACGATAGAACCGTCAGCCAGCGTCAGCGTGATCTTTGCCGGCGCCGGGCCAGGCAGGTCGGGCAGAGACTGCTCGATTTCGACGCGTTCGGCCAGCTCGAGAACGGCCGTGTCCGCGATGCTCGCATCCTCCAGCGACAGCATGTCCACCCGTCCTTTGGCCAGCGCAAAAGCCACCATGAATGGAATGCTGTATTTGGCGTCGGCCAGCGTGGTGGGGCGGCGCCGCTCATCCAGTGGGCGGCACAGGAAACCTGCGCGGGCATTCACCTCCACCAAGGCGCGCCCGATGCGAACGTCGCCGATCCGCCTCTTCAGCGACAGCGCGACTGCGACATACGGATGCGCGCTGCGGCAGCACGGCCAGGGCTTGACCGCGGTGTCCTCCCATATCCAGTCCTCGGGGGACGTCAACTTGCGAATGTCTTCCTCTGATGGAGTGGTGCCCAGGTAGAGCGGAAACACGCCCGCCACGCCATCGAGCGACGACGCCGGCCCCAGCAGGCCGCTCTTGGCCAGGATCGCAGCCTGCAGCCCGCCTTGCGCGGCGAACCCGGTATAGATGGCGCGCGAGTTGGCGCCGATGGTGAAGGCCGGCTCCTTGCCGCCTGCCATCTGCATATAGGCCAGGCCGAACGCCGAAACGAGCTCGTCTTCGGAAAGGCCCAGAATCATCCCCGCCGCGAACGCCGCGCCAAGATATCCGAACAACTGCGACAGGAACCAATCGGCGCCCGGCCCCTTTCCCAAAGGCGTGATCGTGCGCCCGAGCCGGCACATCAGTTCATTGCCCAGGATGACGCCGTCGACGACCGCATCCCCTTTGCATTGTGCGATTTCCGCCGCCGCCAGCGATGCCGCCAAAGTCACCGAACTCGGGTGGATGCGCGCGACATCGTGGATGTCGTCGTAGTCAAGGTTGTGCGCCATGGCCGAATTCACCAGGGCGGCCAGCACCGGGGGGGCGCCATCCGGTTGGCCGAAGACACGGCAGTTGCCACGATTGGCGCCAAAACCGAGCGACTTCACCATCTGGGCCGCCACGCTCGAGCGCCGCGAGGCAGCGACCGCAATACCCAGATTGTCGATGATGTGCAACAAGCCTTTGGCGCGGATTTTCGACGGGATGTGCGCACGCTTTTCCAAAAGTACTCGGATGAGATCCCGGCTGAGGGTCATGCCTGTCTCCAAGGGTTAGCGGATCGCGCCTTCAGCGCGCAGATTCTCCAACTGTTCGTGACTCAAGCCGAGCAAGCCCGTCAATACTTCCTCGGTGTGCTGGCCGAAGGTCGGCGGCGGGCGGCGGATCGGGAGAGCCTCTCGATTGACCGAAATCGGCGATCGCACCATGCGGATCCCGCCCAGGGTAGGGTGATCCGTCTTTTCGATGATTCCAATCGCATGGACCTGCGGATCCTCGACGATCTGCGGCACGGTATTGATCGGCGCGCAGGGAATGCCGCTGGCTTTCATCCGGCCGAGCCAGTGCTCGCGCGAGCCCTTGGCGAATTCCGGCTGCAGCACCGAATTCAATGCATCGCGGTGCGCCAAGCGGGACTGATTGACCGCGAACCGCTCGTCGACGGCCAGATCCGGACGCCCGATCACGTCGCACAGCTTGGCCCATTGGCCTTCGGTAGCCACTCCGATGGTGAACCAGCCGTCCGAGCCTCGGAAGGCCGCATACGGCGCCAGGTTTGGATGGCCGTTGCCCCAGCGCACGGGCTCCGTGCCGCCGACCAGGTAGTCGCTCATGACGTTGGTCATGCAGGCAAGGGCCGACTCCAGCAGAGAGGTCGAGATGCGCGTCCCCTGGCCGGTGCGCTCCCGGTGCAGCAGCGCCGCCTGGATGCCGTTGCAGGCAAACAGCGACGTTGCAACGTCCAGGATAGGCACCCCGACTTTCATCGGCGTGCCGTCGGGCTCGCCAATGACGCTCATCAATCCTGACTCGGCTTGCGTGGGAAAGTCGAACGCGGGCCGATCGCGGTTCGGACCGGTGTCGCCATAGCCGGTGATTTCGCACAGCACGAGGCGTGGATTCAGCTCATGCAGAATGTCCCAGCCCAGGCCGATCGCATCGAGCGATCCGGCCTTCGAGTTATGGATCATGACATCGCTGTGGCTGGCCAGCTCTTTCAGAAGTTTCCGGCCTTCCGGGTGCTTCATGTCGATCGCCACGGAGCGCTTGCTGCGATTCACCGAGAGGAAATACGGGTTGTCCATCCCCATTCCCACCATGCCCCAGCGCCGCGTGCCGTCGCCGGTCTTGGGGTGTTCGATCTTGATCACATCCGCGCCAAGATCGCCCAGAATCATCGTGCAATTCGGCCCCGACACATACCGGCTCAGATCGAGGACGCGAATTCCTTTCAGCAATTCCATTTGGTCGCCTGCCTTTCCGTTTACCGTTACAGCACCGAGGACAGCACCACGGTGCTGTGCAGGGCCAGCGGCCCGCCTTGGCTATGCGCCAGGGCGAGTTCCACGTCCTTCACCTGGCGAGGCCCGGCCTCGCCCCGCATCTGGCGCGTGATTTCAATGGCGTGGGCCAGACCCGAATAGTTGTGCCCCCAGGACAGCCCGCCACCGTGCGTGTTCGTCGGCAACGCGCCGCCCGGGGCGAGCCGGCCGCCGCTGACGAAGTCGCCCCCCTCGCCCACCTTGCAGAAGCCCAGGTCCTCCAGGGTGCGCAGTACGGTAATGGTGAAGCAGTCGTACAAGCCGAGCATGTCGAATTCCGAATGCTTGACGCCGGCCATTTCCATCGCACGCCGCCCTGTCTCGAGCGCGCCGGACTTGAGCCAATCGTGGCAGACGCTGACATAGCCGCGGAAGCTGTAGTCCTCGGCCCCGCCAAGCACGTAGACAGGCTTCTTCGGACCATCGGCCACCTGTGCGGCGCGCGAGATGATCATCGCGCCCGCGCCGTCGCTGGACAGGCAGCAATCCAGCAAATGCAAGGGGTCGGAGATCATGCGCGAGTTGATCACGTCGTCGATGGTGATGGGATCCTTCATCATCGCCTGCGGATGCATGCTGGCCCACTTGCGCGTGGAAACCGCGATTTCGGCCAACTGCTCCGAGGTCGTGCCGAATTCGTGCATATGGCGGCGCGCCACCAGGGCGAACCAGGACGGCACGAGCGTGCCCCAGGAGGTGTCGAACTCGCCATGGGCCGACGCCATTTTCTCCACCGCAGCCTTGCGGTCGCCGCCTCGATGGCCGCCACCGATCACGGCGACGTTGTTCGCCAATCCGCAGGCGACCGCCAGCGCGGCATGCAGGATATTTCCGCAATGGCCGCCCGAGGCGACATCGGGCGTCGTGTGATAGCGAATCGAATGCCCGAGCATCTCCGACCAATAGCCGGGGAAGGCGGAAGCTGCGCTGGGAGTCGGGCTGCGGCCGCCGACGATGCCGTCGATGTCGTGCAGGGTCAGCCCCGAATCCGCCGCCGCGCCGCTGATGGCCTCCAGAATCAGGTCGTCGGCGGTACGCCCGGTCAGGTTGCCGACTTCAGTGGTGTACACGCCGGCGATCGCGGCCTTGCGCAACAGGCGGCGGGTATCGGCGACGTCAACCGCGCAGGTATCGATTGCATTCATGATTGCGCTCCCGCGGTGGCGTCCATGGACTGGAACCGGAACAATGTGAAATCGTCGGTCACGTCGTCGAAGATCACCTTGACTCTCATGCCAACCGAGATGGCGTCGAGCGGCGCGAGCAGGCTGCCAAGCATGCGGACATCGGTGCCGTCGATATCGACGAGCCCCACCGCGTAGGGCACGTCTTCCTTGAAGACGGGGAAGGGCGGGCGGTGCACGATGGTGTAGCTGTAGACCGTTCCGCTGGGTTCGACCTTGTCCCATTTCAGGTCGCGGTTGTGGCACTTCGAGCACAGCAGCCTGGGCGGATGATTGAAGTGCCCGCACGCGGGGCAATGCTGCAGGCGCAGTTCGCCATTGCGCAGCGCGTCCCAGAACGGCCTGGCCATCGCCGAGGGGGTCGGCAGCGGCTTGTTGTAGGGAGGCTTATCGGCGATTTTGGTCCGTTCGTTCATGAGAGCCAGCATCCTTTGCGTACGGTTTGAGCCACGGCGGATTCGCAGGTCTCGGCCGTGCCCAGGCTGGCCAATACCGGAAGAATGTCGCGGGTGAATCTGCTGATGGGGTGCTCCTCCATGAAACCCACGCCGCCGAGCACGTCGTAGGATTTCATCAGCGCAGTCCAGACCGCCTCGCGCGCGAATGCCACCGCGGCAGGCCCGGCCAGGGCGTCGCCGCCCGGCTCCGCGATCGCGGAAAGCGCCCGGCACAATGCGAGCTCCGCGCCATCGATCGCCGAGAATTCGTCGACGATCGCGTGCTGCACCGCCTGGAAACTGCCGATGAGCTTGCCGAACTGGGCCCGCACCCGCGAATAATCGATCGCGACATCCACCAGGGTCCGGCCCGCGCCTGCCAACTGCATTCCGGCCAGGCACTGATAGATCAGTCGCGCGCGCCGCCAAAGGCGGGCGCCGTCCACGCCATCGGCCAGAGGAGAAAGCCCGCCGGGCGTCAGCGTGGTCAACAGCCGGACGTCGCCGCGGGCCGTGGTCGCGATTTCGCGCGCCTGGGCATCGCGGCCGTCGGCCAAGACGAATCTGCCGTCGACCAGCGAGGCGATCAGCGTCTTCGGTGCGAACGAAGAGAACACCAGGCGCTTGCTCTCGGCCTGGCCCCATGCCTGGTGCGACAAAGGATCTTCGGCTTGCAAGGACATCGGGAACCCCAATCCGACCTTGCCTTCGATCACGTCGGCGAACAATGCCCTGCCGGCATCGTTCAATTCATCGGCGTGCTCGGCCAGCGCGTAGCTGATCGCCACGGTCTCGGCAAAGCCGGAAAACGCGCCGCCGCGTCCCATTTCGGCGGCAAGCACGCCGGCGTCGAGCAGGGAGCCGCCGACGCCGCCGAGCGTCTCGGGTACCGCCACGCCGAGCCAGCCCAGATCCGCGAACTGTTTCCAGGCCGCGGCGCGGCTTTCCGCGGACACGAGCTTGGGATTGCCGCGGAAGAAGTCCCGCGCGGAATCGCGCAGCATCTCTTGGGTATCGCTGATTTCAATATGCATGGTCAGGAGACTCTGTTCATTGGTTATTTCGGCAGGTCCAGGCCTCGGCGCGCGATGACGTTGCGCGTCACGAAGCGGCCGCCCTGGCCGTGGTTGTCGAAGCCTTCTCGCAGGTACCATTCCGAGCGGCCATAAAGCACCGACTCGGGATCGCCGCGCTCGATCAAGGCCCGAGGGCCGAGGATCTCCAGGATCGCGCGGCCGAACGGCGGGTTGACCTCCTTGCGATAGAACTGCGACATCGAGGCTTCCCAGGTCGGCATCCTGCCCTGCGACTGCAGGTACACGACGCGCCAGCCAACCATGCGCCAGGCTTGCAGCTGCGCGGCCAGCGCGCCTATGAGCTGGCGCACGCGGGGCCGTTCCCACAGTCCATTCTGCCGGCAGTACTCGGCAAGGTCTTCGAGATGGGCCATGTACAGCGCAGGCCGATCGACGCCGGCGCGCTCGTAGTTCAGCGCCAGCGCCATGTGATAGAAGCCCCGGTTGAGCTCCCCGATCAGGCAGTCCTTCGGGATGCGGACGTTGTCGAAATGCACTTCGGTGACGACATGGCCGTTCAGGCATTCGAGCGGACTGCTGGTGATGCCTGGCAGGGTCATGTCCAGCAGAAACAGGCTCATGTTCTTGTAGCGTGGCGCCGAGAGGTCGGTGCGCGCGGCCAGGAACATGGCGTTGGCATAGGTGCCGTAGGTGATATAGAGCTTGCTGCCGTTGACGACGTAGTGGTCGCCGTCGAGCTCGGCCTTGGTCTGCAGCGCGGCAAGGTCGCTCCCGGCGTTGGGCTCGGTGAAGCCCAGAGACATCACCAGTTCGCCCTTCGCCAGCTTCGGCAGGTAACGCTTCTTTTGCTCCTCGGTGCCTACGGCCATGATGGCCGGCCCGACGATATAGCGGCCATGTCCGCCCTGGGTCGGGACGCGAAAATAGCCGCTCATTTCGCGCAGGATGCCGTAGCGGAACGGGTCGCCGTCTCCGCCGTACTCCTTCGGCCAGTGCAGGTTGTACCAGCCCTTTTCGATCAGCTTGCGGTCCATTTCCCGGCCTAGCGCGCGATACGCTTCCGACTCCGGATCCAGGCTGTACCACTCGGGCCGGGCCTCGTCCCGGAAATACGCCGCAACCTCGCGCTGGAATTCGACCTGTTCAGGGGTGAACTGAAACGGCAGGCAGGTCATGGCCTCTTGTCCATTCATGGGTGTCTCGCGATCAGATTTGTTTGAAGAACAGTTTTCCCTCGGCGCGATCCAGCACTTTCGAGTCGACCGTGGTTTCCGCTTCGCATGGCAGCAGCCATCCTCCCTCGCAAGCCTCGAGTCCGCCACTTGCGCGGGCCTCGATCTGCGCGGGCTGTCCCAGGCGCAACAGACCGCTGTGCGTGCACCGCAGGTCTGCCAGCCGGTTGGGCGATGCCACCAGGTCGCACAGAATCTGGGCCAGCCACGCAACGCGCAGCGAGCCGTTGACGATGGCATCCGGGAAGCCGTGGGTTCGTGCGTAGTCACGGTCGAAGTGGATGGGGTCGGTGATGCGCGCGGCCGCGCAGTAATAGACGATCTGCGTCATCGTCACCGGAGGCAGTGCCAGCCGGCGCATGACCTCGCCGGCCTTGAGCGACCGGGCTGCGGACAGATCAAGGCGCTTGTCGCTCATGACGCCGCCCCCCGGTAGACCATCGTCTTTTCCATGCGCGCAACGACTTGGTCGCGGGCATCCAGATAGCGCGTTTCGGTAACGATGATCGCCAACGGCCCCGATCTGCCCTCGCGCATGGTGGCGGCATGCAGCCGCACCTGGCCCTTGATGGTTTCGCCCACTTCGATCAGCCGCATCCATTCATAGCGAGTGCCGCCATTCACGGGATTGACCAAGGTGTCGTCGATGACCTCTCGTGGGCGCTCATCCTGATGTACGTTCACCCGAACTTCCTTCAGGTGTATGAGGATGGTAGGTGGTACTGCCGTGGACGTCGTGTCGCCAGGCCAGCCTATTGCCTCCCGGAACCGTTCCACGATAATGGGATCCACTGCGACCGGCCCCCAGCTGCTGAGCAATTCGCCGCATCGCGCCGCGAGCCGGCCGACGGCTTGAGTCATCGCCGTTCTCATTCTTTCCGCTTCAACCGCTGGCTTCATTGTCTCCTCCGTTATCGCCCGCCAGCATATCACTGGTACGGACAACTTAAAAGAGAAACTTCAATATAGGTCCGTACAACTAACGCAAAGCTTTGTATGCGCCACGTAGAGAGACTACATAGATACCACCGAAAGTGCTCGGTTCTTGAGGGGTAGAAATTTTTGTTGTCCGTATGACTGTGTTTGTATATCATCCGAGTTGTACGTACAACAAGGAACGACGGCAAACATGTCACACCAAGAGTGGGTGAGCAGGCTTTCCAGGGTCTCTACCGCGTTGATCAGCGATGTCCTGCGCACCGCGGGCGCGCCGCACCAGGTGCTGCATCACAGCATTCAAAAGCTGGTCCCCGGCCCGATGGTGGTTGGCCCCGCGTTCTGCGTGCGCGGTGAACGAATCCTTGGCGGCGTGCCCAAGCGTTCGTCAGCCAATCCGCGGTTCGAGATGTACCGTCGCGTCCAGGCCGGCGCTGTGGTGGTCGTGGAAAGCGGCGGCTATGAAGACGCGGTGATGTTCGGGGACAACATCGCGCACGGGTTCGCGGTCAGGCAATGCGCCGGCATCGTGACCGACGGCGGAATCCGTGACCGCGAAGCGATGGCCGGGTTGGGAATGCCGGTTTTCGGACGTTTCACCACCCCTTTGAGCTCGGGAGGCCAATGGCTGATGACCGAGCTGGAAGTCCCTTTGAAACTCAAAGGCCAATCTTCGTCGTATGTCACCGTGAACCCGGGCGATTTCATCGTGGCCGACGGAGACGGTGTCATCGTCATCCCCGAGGCCTGCGTGCAAACGGTTGCCGAAGACGCGCAACAGCTGGCCGATATCGAAGCCGAAATCGGCCGCCGGCTGGCTACCGGCCAGGACCCGGGGGAGGTATTCAGCGCGTTCGATCGCGCCAAGCACGTTCGTCGGGTGGTTTAATGACTTTCCGACAGGTCATTTGACAGGGTTCATTGTGGTCACACCGCGCTATATCCAAGTCGCTGACGAATTGGCGCAGCAAATCCAGAACGGTATTTATCAGGTCGGCAGTTGCTTGCCGACGGAATCCGACTTGTGCGACATGTTCAAAGTCAGCCGGTTTACGGTGCGAAATGCACTGAGCCGCTTGAACCAGAAAGGCTTGGTCTCGCCCGAACACGGGGTCGGGACTCGAGTGGAACGGTCGCATATGTCCGAGCGACTGCTGCTTTCACTGGGATCGCTGGCAGAG
Organism: Pigmentiphaga soli; assembly: GCF_039541095.1. Classification (NCBI taxonomy): domain Bacteria; kingdom Pseudomonadati; phylum Pseudomonadota; class Betaproteobacteria; order Burkholderiales; family Alcaligenaceae; genus Pigmentiphaga; species Pigmentiphaga soli. The sequence continues at coordinate 123,853 of NZ_BAABFO010000004.1, read as the reverse complement.
ATTTCACAGTTCACCCGGTCCACGGGTTTCAAGATCTTGCGAAAAATCCTTATAGAGCCCTCGGAGGCGGACATACCGCTGCCCAATTTCGGCAAGCCATGGCTTCTGCTCGAGGGCTTGCGCTTGGTGCCCAAGAGCAAGGATCCGATTTCACTGGTGCAACTGCACGTAAATCCGGCGTTCGCCGACATTGCCGACCGTGTCGGCAAGCGCTCGGGGCCAATTTATTCCTTGGTCGAAGAAATGCACGGCGAACGGGTTGCATCGCTCAAGCAAACGATCTCCGCTGTTCCGGTGCCGGCGCAGATGGAGTCGCTGCTTGGCCTGGAGAAGGGGGCTCCGGTATTGCAGATCATTAGGCATTATTTGAATGCTTCCGGTGACCCGATAGAAATCTCCAACACCATCAGCGTATCCAGCCGCTTTACCTATTCAATGGATATCGAAACGCGTTAGCTGGCACCACAGTATTCAATACTGGAGCAACATGCAACTCATCGATTCTCAAATCCACGTCTGGCTGCCGAATACGCCGGACCGGCCCTGGCCGCCTGGAGCAATCAGCCGCCAAGGCGAAGCTTATTCGATTGAACAGGCGCTCGCGCTGCTCGATGAGCATGAAGTGAGCCGGGCGATACTCGTGCCGCCCAGTTGGGTCGGTTTTGACAACAGCTATGCGCTTGAGGCCGCCAGGCAGCACCCCGATCGCTTCGCCGTCATAGGCCGGCTCGACATCACCGCGGCCGATGCCAGGCAACGGTTGGCATCCTGGCTCGACGAGCCAGGCATGCTCGGCATCCGCATGATGCTGAACGACGACAAGGGGTTGGCCTTGGCCAACGACCCCCGCCACGACTGGTTTTGGGCGGAATGCGAACGTACGCAGATGCCACTGAAGGTATTCCTTGCCGGCCGGGGCAAGGATATCCATCCGCTCCTCGGCCGCCATCCCGGACTGCGCATCATCCTGGATCATTCGGCACGCGACCCGCGCGGCCAGCAGGATGAGGCGGCCTGGGCCGACCTGGACGACACGCTGGCGCTCGCGGATTACGCCAATGTATCGGTCAAGGTTTCGTCCCTTCCGTGTTTTTCAAGCCAGCCTTACCCGTTTCCCGTTCTCCATGAGCCGATTCGGAAAATATACGAGGCATTCGGCGCGCAGCGGATGTTGTGGGGCAGCGATTTCACCCGGTTGACGGTTCCGTACGAGCAAAACATCCGGCTGTTCACAGAAGGACTGGCCTTTCTCACGCGGCAAGACGTGGATTGGATAATGGGAAAGTCCGCTGCGCACTGGTGTGGCTGGAAAATCTGAAGATTTTCCTCGTCCTTGCATTGCAGCCATTGAATAATCAAGGAGACAAGAGATATGAAACGCGTCTTAACGACTATTGCCGCCTGCGGCCTTGGTGTCCTGGGATCTTCCGCATTTGCTCAAGAGCAAGCATACCCTGCAAGACCCGTGCAGATCCTGGTAGGTAATGCGGCCTCCGGCCCAACCGACGCCGTGGCCAGAATCGTTGCCAAGAAACTTAACGAGGCCCTCGGCCAGCCGTTCATCGTCGAGAATCGCCCCGGGGCGGCCGGCATGATCGCCGCTCAGGCCGTCGCGCGCGCGAAACCCGACGGCTATACGCTGCTGATGGTACCGGCGACCCACGTGATCAGTCCGGCCGTGAACAAGCACATGAAATACGATACGGAGCGCGACTTTACGCCCATCAATCTGGTCGCCACGGGTGGCTTCGTGCTTGTCGTGCCGACCGCTCTGCCAGTCAACTCGGTGCAGGAACTGATCGATTACTCGAAGAAGCAGCCTGCTCCTCCCAGTTATGCGGCAATGGATCTTGGCAGTTTGCCGCACTTGGCCGGCGAAATGTTCAAGGCGGAATCCGGCGTCAACTTCACCACCATTCCCTACAAGGGCGGAGCACCAGCGACCGTCGATTTGATCGCCGGGCATGTTTCCTTCATGTTCAACAACATGCTGTCGTCCGTAACCAATATCCGCACTGGCAAACTGCGCCCGTTGGCGGTGACCACCGCGACGCGTCTGCCGTCGCTCCCCGATGTGCCGACCATGATCGAGTCCGGCTTCAAGGACTACGACATAGCGACCTGGTACGGTCTGCTTGGCCCCGCGGGCATGGACAAGCAAATCGTGGCCCGGCTGAACAATGAAATCAACCGCGCGCTAAAAAGCGATCCCGAATTCATCAATGTTCTAAGCAACAACGGACTCGAACCCGCCGGTTCGACGCCGGAAGCGTTTGGCCAACGTATCCACGACGAACTTCTCAAATGGGCGGCGGCCGTCAAGGCAACCGGCCTGACCGCAAACGAATAGCGCTGCTCATTCCAGGCGCGCACGGCGGCCTTTGCGTCCGGAATGGCATTGATCAGGCTCGTCCCGGTACTGAGAGCGGGAAATGCATATAGCGATTCTTGACGACTACCACGGCCTGTCGCGCCAGCTCGTGGACTGGTCCGTGCTCGGAAGCGCAACGTCAGTACAGGTCTTTACGGAGCATATCGACGGCCCGGGCCTGGTGGCAGAGCTGCAACCGTTCGACGTCATCGTGGCCATGCGCGAGCGAACGAGGTTTCCGCGTGCCGTGATCGAGGCCCTGCCCAGGCTGCGCTTGCTCGTCAGCACGGGCAAGCGCAACCTGGCCATCGACGCCCAGGCATGCGCGGACAACGGCGTGACCCTGAAATTCGCGCTAGGGCATGCAGTATCGGCCCATGCGACGGCCGAGCTGGCCTGGGCCCACCTTCTGGCGCTGTTCAAGAACCTCACCCTCGAAGACGCGTCCATGCGGCGCGGCCATTGGCAGACTGGCATACCCGTGAGGCTGGCTGGCAAGCGGCTAGGCGTGGTCGGCCTCGGCCCCCTGGGAAAGGCGGTGGGAAGGGTCGGCAAGGCCTTCGACATGGAGGTCGTCGCATGGAGTCCGAACCTGGATGTCCAGCGTGCCGCCGATGCGGGCTTCGCATGGGTGGACAAGCAGACGCTGTTCTCCACCTGCGACGCCATCAGCATCCACATGGTGCTGGCGGAAAGCACCCGCCATTTGGTCGACGCGACGGCCATCGGATGGATGAAACCGGGCGCTTTCCTGGTAAATACCTCGCGGGCCGGCCTGGTCGATCACGAGGCCTTGTATGCTGCCCTGCGGGAGCGGCGCATCGGGGGAGCGGGCCTGGATGTCTTCCCGGTCGAGCCGCTGCCGCGCCACGACCGCCTGCGGAGCCTTCCCAATGTCACGTTGACCCCCCATCTGGGCTACGTGAACATGGAAAATCTCGAGCACTACTACCGAAATTCCCTGGCCGCGATCCAGGAATGGATCGCGGCCAGAGGCTGATGCCTCCGAGTCGGCAGAACGATTCGATATCCACGTCAGCCCAGAACGACTTCCTGCCCTAACCGCAGATGGCGCGAACGATCTTGCCCGTTTCAGGATCGGTTTCTATCGTCACACGCTCTTGACGATAGTCCATCGTTACGGCTTGGCCGGGCGTGACCTGGCGAACAATGGTTGCGCCGGTTGCCTGCCTGGCTTGCTCGTCTGTCAGTCGATCCTTGCCCTTCAAGGAGGTGGCGGCGTCACGTCGGCAAACGCCGGGCCCTGCGCCATCCTGCCCCGTAACGCTCTGGCAAGCGGCAATGGCCGTAGCCGCAAGTCCCAGTATTCCGATAGTGAGCAGAGTCGATGTCTTGGCCATATCTGTCCTTTCATAAGCGTGGACTTCATCGAGCGAGGTCGGGCAGGGCCGCGCAGGTGATGGCGGCGCTACTCGGGCCGGAGCTGCTGCGCTGGCGGCCGCGAGCCGTCGAACCCCGTCCACCGCTCGGCCTTGAAATCGTACAGCTTGCAGCGGCGGGCGGTCGCGAAGTACCAGCGCCACGAGAAAGGCTGGATCACGATGCGCTGCGGCAGCAGTTCTTCGAGCCGGGCCTGCGCTTCCTTCAGCTTGTACAGAGGAATGCCCATGTCCAGGTGATGGGCGGTGTGCTCCATGATGTGATGCAGCAGCGCTCCTACACGCCACCTGAAGGTCAGGTGCACGGTGGTCGTCACGAAGGGCTGCGCGCGGCTCCAGGCCGACCGGTCGTCGTACCAGCGCACGCGTTCGTGGGTATGGTGAACGTAGACCACGAAGCCGATCATCGAGCACCAGAACAGGAACGGCACCAGAAACCCGAATACCAGCAGCCAATGCACCGGCTGGCCGGTGGCGACGGCGGCCCATGCGAGCACGCCCAGCCAGCCGGCGCCGAACAGCGCCACCAGCCAGCAGTCCTTGAAGAATACCGGCCGCCGGCTGGGCATCGCCGCCTTGCCCGGAAAGAACATCTTGCGCCACCAGATCTCCACCATGTAGTAGAGGCCCGGCGCCCACCCGCTTCGATAGAGGCGTTCCAGCCACTGGCGCGGCCGCGGCAGCGCGCGGAATTCCGCCAGGCTGAGCGGCGCCCAGATGAAATCGACGCCCTTCAGGTTCGTGTAGCCGTGGTGCACCACGTTGTGCCCGACTTCCCACAGGCTGTAGGGCGTCAGCGACGGCAGGAAGGCGAGGCGGCCCAGCCATTTGTTGAGGGCGCGGTGCGGCGTCAGGCTCTGGTGGCAGGCATCGTGGCCGATGATGAAAAGCCGCCCGATGACGAAGCCCGCGGCCAGCGCGCCGGCCAGTTTCAGCGCCGTGCTGCGCGCGAATATGACCAGCGCCAGCAGCCCGGCCAGCAGGACGTAATCCAGCAGCAGCAGGGCAATGGGCCGGGCCGTCGTGCGCCGGGATTGCGGTTCCAGCCAGGAACGCAGGATCTTCCGGGGCGGCAGCGGCTCGCCTGAAGGAAGGGGCTGGACGGGCATCGTCATGGGTCGATTCGATCCTCTTTCAGGAGTATGGCCGGCGGCGGCCGCCGCGGATGGGCTGCGCGGCGCGTACCGGATGGTCAGTCAGGGCGTCCGGGCCGGTCTTGATCGGCGTCAAGGGCCGGACGATTGCCGTGCATTGGGCTGGGAATGGTTCTCATTAATATATTGAAGTCCGCGCGCGATGCAAAGGGCAATGTCGTCTCGATGCGTTTCGCCTGATTCTTATCGCCGCCTTCCGCCGCATGCGGCCTTCCCGCGGGGCAGCCCGCCCGCGAGGGCGTCTGGCCCATTAGTATTCGGATTGACGGATACCTGGATCCTTTCTTCATGATCAAGAAGCTTCTTGTCCTTGCGGTGCTGCTGGCGGCCGGCATCGCCGCCGTCTGGTTTCTGTGGGGCTCCCGGCCGGACGACGGCAGCCTTACCCTGTACGGCAACGTCGACATCCGCCAGATCTCCCTGGCGTTCGAAGGCAGCGACCGCGTGGCGCAGATGCGGGTGGAGGAGGGCGACCGGGTGCAGGCCGGCCAGGTGCTGGCGGTGCTGGACACGCGCACCGCGCGTCTGCAACTGGCGCAGGCCGCGGCCCAGGTGGCGGTGCTGGAACAGTCGCTGCTGGCGTTGCGCAATGGCAGCCGGCCGGAGGAGATCCGGCAGGCAAGCGCCGAGGTCGCCGCCGCGCGGGCCGAGGTCGAACGCAGCCGCCTGCAGCTGGACCGCTTGCAACAAGCCGCCGCCAGCACCGGCGGGCAGGCGGTCGCCGGGGTGGAGCTCGACAACGCCCGCGCCCAGATGCAGGTGGCGCAGGCCCGGCTCCAGGCGCAGCGCCAGGCCGAGCGGCTGGCCCGGGTCGGGCCGCGCCGCGAAGACATCGCCCGCGCCGAAGCGCAGCTGGAAGCGGCGCGGGCCGAGCAGGCCCTGCTGCAGCATCGCATCGACCTGGCCGAACTGAAGGCGCCGCAGGCGGCCGTGGTGCGGGCGCGGCTGCTGGAGCCGGGCGACATGGCCTCGCCGCAGCGGCCCGCCTACACCCTGGCGCTGACCGATCCCAAGTGGGTCCGGGCCTATGTCGACGAACCCCACCTGAGCCGCATCCGGCAAGGCATGGCGGCGTCGGTCACCACCGACAGCGCGCCCGGCTCGCCGATCGCCGGGCGCATCGGCTTCATCTCGTCGGTGGCCGAGTTCACGCCCAAGACCGTGCAGACCGAAGATCTGCGCACCGACCTGGTCTACGAGATCCGCATCCTGGTCGACGATCCGGACGACACGCTGCGCCTGGGCATGCCGGCCACGGTGCGCATCGACCTGGCGCCGGCGGCGGACGGCAAGGATCGTTCATGACCGGAGCCGCCCGGCCGCTGGTCGTGGACGCCCAAGATCTCGGCAAGCAGTTCCACGACGCCGCCACCCGGCGCACCGTCGATGCGCTCGCCGGCCTTTGCGTGCAGGCGGCCGAAGGCGAGCTGACCGCGCTGGTCGGCCCCGACGGCGCCGGCAAGACGACCTTCCTGCGCCTGGTGGCCGGGCTGATGCGCCCGCAGTCCGGCAGCCTGTCGGTGCTGGGCATGGACGTCGCGCGCCAGCCGCAGGCGGTGCAGGACCGCATCGGCTACATGCCGCAGCGCTTCGGCCTGTACGAAGACCTGAGCGTGCAGGAAAACCTCGACCTGTACGCCGACCTGCACGCGGTGCCGGCGGCCGAGCGCGGCCAGCGTTTCGCCCGCCTGCTGGAGATGACCGACCTGGCGCGCTTCACGTCGCGGCCGGCGGGCAAGCTGTCGGGCGGCATGAAACAGAAGCTGGGCCTGGCCTGCACGCTGGTGCGCTCGCCCGACCTGCTGCTGCTGGACGAACCCACGGTCGGCGTCGATCCGCTGTCGCGCCGCGAGCTGTGGGAGATCGTGCAGCAGATGATCGCCGAGGAACGGCTGTCGGTGCTGCTGGCCACGTCCTACCTGGACGAGGCCGCGCGCTGCGCCCGGGTCTATGTGCTGCAGGAAGGCCGCCTGCTGGCCGGCGGCAGTCCCGGCGAGATCGCCGCCCGCGCGCGCGGCCTGTGCTTCGAGGCCGATCCGCCGCCGGATGAGCCGGCGCGCAGGCTGCAGGCGCGATTGCTCGACAACGATGCGGCCGTCATCGATGCCGTGCCGCATGGCGGGCGGGTGCACTTCATCGGCCGGCCCGGCATCGACGCCGCGGCGCTGGGTCTGGCCGCCGACCGCGTGCGGTCGGTGGCCGAGGCGCTGGAAGACGGTTTCATGGTGCTGCTGCGCGCCCGCAGCGAAGGGGCGCCGGCGGCAACGGCCGCCGCGCCGTCCGGCCCTGCCGGATCGGGCGCGGCCTCCGCCGACGCTCCCGCCGTCATCGAAGTCAAAGACCTCGTCCGCCGCTTCGGCGATTTCACCGCCGTCGACAAGACCACCTTCAGTGTCCGTCGCGGCGAGATCTTCGGCCTGCTGGGCCCCAACGGCGCCGGCAAGACCACCACCTTCCGCATGTTGTGCGGCCTGCTGCCGCCCAGCGGCGGCCAGGCCCGGGTGGCCGGGCTGGACATGCGCACCGCCAGCGCCCAGGCGCGCCGCCGCATCGGCTATGTGTCGCAGAAGTTCGCGCTGTACGGCAATCTGTCGGTGCGCGAGAACCTGCGCTTTTTCGGCGGCGCCTATGGCCTGCACGGCGCGCGGTTGCAGGCGCGCATGGCCGAAGTCGTAAGCCAGTTCCAGTTGCATGGCCACCAGCAGCAGGCGGCCGGCCAGCTGCCGGGCGGCGTCAAGCAGCGGCTGGCGATGGCCGTGGGCCTGCTGCACGAGCCCGACATCCTGTTCCTGGACGAACCCACCAGCGGCGCCGACGCGCTGGCGCGCCGCGGTTTCTGGCGCCGCATCACCGCGCTGGCGGCCGCCGGCACCACCATCGTGATCACCACCCATTTCATGGAAGAGGCCGAATACTGCGACCGCATCGTCATCCAGGACGCCGGCCGCCTGCTGGCGCTGGGCACGCCGGAAGAGGTGCGCCGACAGGCCGGCGAAACCGCCGAGCGCCGGCTCGACATGGAACAGGCTTTCATCGGCATCGTCGAACGCAACCGCGCCGCGCGCGCGGCGGACGGCTCGCGGAGGACGGCCTGATGCGCGGGCGCCGCGCGCCCACGCAGCGCCCCGGCGGCAGCCAGCGCGGGCATTTCTGGCTGCGGCTGCGCGCGCTGGCGCGCAAGGAGTTCCGCCAATTGCTGCGCGACCGCAGCAACCTGCTGATCGGCGTCGGCCTGCCCATCGCGCTGATCCTGATATTCGGCTATGGCCTGTCGCTGGACGTGCGCGACGCCCGGTTGGCCGTGGCGCTGGAAGACGGCTCGCCCGAGGCGCACGAGATCGCCGCCGCCCTGGACGGCTCGACCTACATGTCTGCCACCGTCGTGCGTTCGCTGGCGCAGGCGCGCCGCCTGATGGACACGCACGAGGCCGACGCGGCCGTCCACCTGCCGGCCGATTTCGCCCGCCGGCTGGCCGCCGGCGACGCCCGCGTGCAGCTGCTGCTGCAAGGCAGCGACCCGATCCGCTCGGCGGCCATCCAGGGCTACGTGGAAGGCGCGGTGGCGATATGGGCGCAGAAGCGGCAGGACCGCGCCGGCGGCCCGGCGGCCGGCGCCGGCGTGACGGTGGTGGACCGCATGTGGTTCAACGCCGCCAACACCAGCACCTGGTATCTGGTGCCCGGCCTGGTGGTGCTCATCATGACGCTGGTCGGCACCTTCCTGACCGCGCTGGTGATGGCGCGCGAATGGGAGCGCGGCACGCTGGAAGCGCTGTTCGTGACCCCGGTGCGGCCGGTGGAGGTGCTGCTGGCCAAGATCGTGCCCTACTTCCTGGTCGGCCTGGCCGGGCTGGCGCTGTGCCTGGTGGCGGCGCGGCTGCTGTTCGCCGTGCCGATCCACGGTTCGCTGCTGGTGCTGCTGGCGGCCAGCATGCTCTACATGATCGTGTCGCTCGGCATCGGCCTGCTGATCTCGGCCTTCACCCGCAACCAGTTCCTGGCCAGCCAGATCGCCATCCTGGCCAGCTTCATGCCGTCGCTGATGTTGTCGGGCTTCGTGTTCGACCTGCGCAACGTGCCGCCGGCCGTGCGGACGGTGGGCCACCTGCTGCCGGCCACGTATTTCATGGAACTGGTCAGGACGCTGTTCCTGGCCGGCACCTACTGGCCGCTGGTGCTCAAGGACTGCGGGATACTCGCGCTGTACGCGGTGGTCCTGCTGGCCCTGGCGCTGGCGGTCACCCGCAAGCGGCTGGATTGAGAGCCCACCCCTACGCGCTTCGCGCACCCGGGGGGAAAGCCCACCCCTACGCGCTTCGCGCGCCCGGGGGGAAAGCCCACCCCTACGCGCTTCGCGCGCCCCTCAAGGGGCGATGCGGGCGGACCGGCGGAGCCGGATCCGCCGCATCCTGGAGGGGCGGTCTGGGGGCATGCATTGGGTGGGGCGTAGCACTATGATTGCCAGCGTGGACATCCTGCTCGACTACCTGCGCCAGCTCGCCAACCTGTGCCGCAAGGAATTCCTGGCCGTGCTGAAGGACCCGGCCAACCGCGTGATCCTGGTGGTGCCGGTGATCCTGCAAAGCCTGCTGTTCGGCTACGGCGCCAACTTCGACCTCACCAACGTGCCCTATGCGGTGCTGGACCAGAGCCGCGGCGAGCAGTCGGCGCGCCTGCTGGCGCGGCTCGACGGCACCGGCGTGTTCCACCGCGTGGCCACGCTGCAGTCGCCGGACCAGATCGCCGGCGCGATCGACTCGGGCCGCGCCTTGCTGGTGCTGCAATTCGCGGCCGACTTCGAGACCCGGCTCGGCGCGGGCGGCGCCGCCCCGCTGCAGGTGGTGCTCGACGGCCGCAACTCCACCACTGCCGGCAACGCCGCCGCGCAGGTCCGCGCGGTGGTGGCCGACTTCAATGCCGCATTGCCCGCTGCCGCGCGCCCCGCCGTCACGGTGCAGGCGCGCGCCTGGTTCAATCCCAACCTGGAGACCCGCTGGAACATCATGCCCGGCCTGATCGCGTCGCTGAGCATGATCCAGGTGATGATGCTGGCGGCGCTGTCGGTGGCGCGCGAGCGCGAGCAGGGCACTTTCGACCTGCTGCTGGTGACGCCGGCCACGCCCGGGCAGATCATGATCGGCAAGGCGCTGCCGGCGATCGCCATCGGTTTGTTGCAATCGCTGCTGGTGGTGCTGATCGCGCGCTGGTGGTTCGGCGTGCCGATGGCCGGCAACGCGCTGGCGCTGGGCGCGGGCCTGCTGATGTTCACGCTGGCCATCGTCGGCTTCGGGCTGTCGATCTCGGCGCTGTCCGACAATATGCAGCAGGCCATGCTGTACACCTTCGTGCTGCTGGTGCCGCTGGTGCTGCTGTCGGGCCTGGCCACGCCGGTGCGCAACATGCCCGAAGGCTTCCAGATCGCCACCTATGCCAACCCGCTGCGCTTTGCCATCGACCTGGTGCGCCGGGTCTACCTCGAAGGCGCCACGCTGGGCCAGGTCTGGCACGACTTCGTGCCCTTCGTCTGCCTGGCTGCGCTGACCCTGCCGCTGGCCGCCTGGCTGTTCCGCAATCGGCTCGTCTGAGGCGCGGCCGCCGCCTCCCGCTATAAGAATTCCGCGAACTGGAGTCCGAACGTCCACGCGGCCCGAGGTGGCCTCGACCGGCGCCGGCGCGCCGGCCTCGATGCCGATCGGCGCGGCGATCGCCAACGCCGTGTTCGACGCGGTCGGCGCCCGCCTGCGGCAGGCGCCGTTCACGCCGGAGCGGGTGCGGGCGACGCTGGCGCAGACCACGGCGTAGCCAGGGAGGCGGCTGCGCACAGCCGCCCGGGTCCGCTGCGCTCGGTACGCCGGGTCGCCATACCTGCCTTTGGTAATAGTTCTTCCGCCCCATCGGCATTCGAGGGCGGCCGCGGCAGCGGCCTGCCCGTCTTTCCCCGGGGAAGCCTTCCATTCCCCTCGTTGGTCGCGGCGTCTTGCACGCGGCGGCGATCCACGCGGCATAGGCTCTTTGGAGAATGCCCGCCGTTCAGCAAGCGTTCAACAATCTTCTCCGGCGCGAGACTTCATGGCGCGTCAATCGCCAGTCTTTGTGGTTCTCCAAGAAGAAGCTGGCATTTACTTGAACGTTTTCGGCGACGAGCCTCGGGGGATGAACATGGATATCGGATTGCCGGGCAGAAGCCCGGTCGGGAAGTGGCTATCGATGGCCGCGGCCGCCTGCGTGCTGGCCGCGCTGGGCGCCTGCGGCGGCGACGATGACGGCGGTGGATCCTCCTCGCCGCCGCCCGGTTCGCCACCGGCCGCGGTAGCGGCCAAGCTGGACGTCGATACCTACGCCCGGGACCAGAACGGCGCGACTGCCGTCTACGACAACGGCAAGGGCGGCGAGGTGGCCGTCTGGACCGATCCGTCGACCGATATGATCACCCAGGCCACCTATGCCGATGGCTCCGGCGCCAAGGCCCGCGCCTTCTTCGGCCCGGCCGGCGAGATCCAGCGCGTGGTGGACGAGGCCAGCGGCGCGTTCCTGACCGTGACGCCGGTCAACAACGACCGCACCGACTACAACCTGTACGACCAGAACGGCGCCTGGCAAAGCGGCTGGGCCGTGACCAAGAGCGCGTCCGATTACGCGGCGGCCCGCATCCTGGGCTCTTCGGCAGTGGCGGGCGAGCAGATGTCGGGCGACCTGGTCGGCCCGCTGACGGCCAGTTTCAGCCTGATCACCGCCGGCAACAGCGGCCTGGACGGCGCCGTGCCGCTGCCCAGCGCGCCGCTGATGCTGGACGGGACCGCTACCGTCACGCTGCGCGCCGGCGTGTTCGAGCGGATGCTGGCAATGATCGTCCCGGCCGCTCACGCGCAGTCGGCGCCGTCGGCCGTCAGCCAATTGGCGGGCAACGCGCTGATCGGCTTCATGGGCGGCGCGGCGCTGTCCGGCGGCCAGGGCGATGCCGGCGCGCGGCTGATGGCCGCGGCGCTGGTGGGCCTGGGCGCCTACCAGGTCTGGCAAGGCCTGGCCGGCACCGATCCCGATTCGCTGGGCAGCCTGTCGGACGCCGCCGAGCGCCTGCTTGGCGCGGCGCTCGACGCCATGCGCAACGGCGACGTCGCGGTGGCCACGCTGCTGGCCGACATGGCCAACGTGCTGCAGAACGGCGCGGGCGGACTGCCGGCGCTGACCGATCTGCTGGACAACCTGAACCGTACGATCAACCAGGCGGTCTCGGCGCTGGTCCGCCTGCCGGCCGATTCGTGGACGGCGATCACGGCGCCGCCGCCGGCCGTGGCAACTTCGCTGAACGGGCTGATGGTCGACAACTCGGGCACCAGCTACACCATGACGGGCACCTACCAGCCCGGCGACCGCTCGCTGTCGTTCACTGGCGTCGCCGGTTCCACCACGGTCAACGGCTCGACCACCGTCGACGGCAACGACCAGTTCAGCGGCAACTACACCGTGATGGCCGGCGGCAACAGCAACAGCGGCAGCTTCTCCGGCGGCGTGCGCGCGCTCGGCGCCTGCCAGACCCAGCAGGCCTCGGGCGGGCAGGGCACTTTCAGCAAGGTCTATGCGCTGGGCAAAGAGTCGGGCACGTTCGACGTCAGCTACGATATGTACAGCATTCCCGACGGCATGGACATCCGCGCGGTCGACGGCACGCTGATTTTCACCACCAACGGCCTGGTGTCGGGCGTCAGCAGCCAGGCGGTGGACTACGCCGGCGGCCAGTTCGTGTTCGTCACGCTGTACGCGCCCAACAGCGGCACGGCGTGGGACTACAGCATCGGCTGCCCTCAGTAGGAAGCCCGGGCGTCGGCCAGGATCATGTCGGCCGCCTTCTCCGCCAGCATGATGGTCGGGATGTTGGTGTTGCTCGACGGCAGCGTGGGGAAGACCGATGCGTCGGCCACCCGCAGGTTGGCGACCCCGCGCACCCGCAGCCGCGGGTCGACCACCGCGTCGCCGTCGGCGCCCATCCTGCAGCTGCCGGCCACGTGCCAGCTGGTCTGCAGATTGGCCAGCACGTGCTGCATCAGCCCGGCGTCGTCGGCCACGCGCGCCCCGGGCCGCGTTTCCTCCACCACCAGCCGTTCCAGCGCGGCGCCGCCGACGATGCGGCGGGCGGTCTTCAGTCCGTTCACGTAGATCTGCCGGTCGCCCGCGTCGTCGAGGTAGTTCGGGTCCATCCTGGGCGCCGCGTCGGGCGCCTGGTCCTGGATGTGCACCCAGCCCCTCGATTGCGGGTACAGCGCGCCGACCGAAATGGTGAAGCCGGGGTAGGGATCCATGCCGGCCTCCGGCGTGCGGGCATAGCGGTCCAGCCCCGACAGCGGCTGCAGGCGGATGAGGGTGTCGGGGCGGGGCGTATGCGCCTGGCTGCGGCAATTCAGCTGCACGGTCGACGAACAGATCGACAGCACGCCGTTGCGCCGGGCCGCGAACTTCAGCGCCTCTTTCGCCTTCAGCCACGGGCTGCGCAGCACGTCGTTGATCGTGATGGGCCGGCTGCAGCGGAAGGTCAGCCGGGCGCTGGCATGGTCGCGCAGGTTTTCGCCCACCTGCGGCAGCGCCGTCCTGACCTCGATGCCAAGTTCCCGCAGCAGCTCGGGGCGCCCGATGCCCGATCGTTCCAGGATGCCGGGGGAGTGCAGCGCGCCGGCGGCCACGATCGCTTCCACGTCGACGCCGTAGATCCCCGTCGTGCCGTCGGCGTTGCGCACCTCGACGCCGGTGACCCGGCCGCCGTCCATGCGCAGCCGCCGCACCAGCGCGTTGGTCAGCACCACGAGATTGGGCCGCCCGCGCGCGGGCCGCAGGTATTCGTGCGCGGTGCTGCTGCGCAGGCCGCGCCGGGTGGAGTACTGGCTGTAGAACACGCCGTCGTAGCCGGCGCCATCGTTGCAATCGCGCGACCGGCGGTAGCCGGCCTGTTCGCAGGCCGCGATGAAGGCATCGCTCAGGGCGTCGGTGGCGGACAGCTGCGTGCAGGCGATGGGGCCGTCGCGGCCGCGGGTGGCGGGGTCGCCGGCCGGATAGCTCTCCAGCTTCTTGAAGTACGGCAGCAGCTCCTCATAAGACCAGCCGCGGCAGCCCGCCGCCGCCCAGGCGTCGTACTCGCTCGGGTCGCCGCGCACGAACAGGCAGCCGTTGATCGAGCTGGACCCGCCCAGGGCCTTGCCCTGTATCCATTTCTGGCGCTTGCCGTTGAGGTTGCGCTGGGGTTCGGTGTGGTACTGCCACGTTACCCGGGGATCGGGCAGCAGCTTGACCACCATGGCCGGGATGCGGAAGCGCGCGCCGCGCGCTTCGCTGCCCGCCTCTACCAGCAGGACGCGATAGCGGCCGCACCGGGACAGCCTCTCGGCCAGGACGCAGCCCGCCGAGCCCGCGCCCGCGATGACGAAGTCGAAGCGCGGGACGGCGGGTAAAGAAGACGAATTCATTTCGGAATGCCTTTGCCGGCCGATGGGCGCGGACGGTCAATCGACGGTGATGCCGGCGTTTTTCACGACGGCCGTCCATTTCTCCAGGTCGTCGCTGACCAGCTTGTTGAAGGCGGCCGCCGGCGCCGGATCGGGCGTGGCGCCCATCTCTTCCAGGGATTTGCGCGTGGCCGGATCGTTCAGCGCCGCCACCAGGTGCCTGTTGAGTTCGGCCACGATGGCCGGCGGCGTGGAGGCCGGCACCTGCAGCCCGAACCAATTGGTGGCGGCAAAGCCCAGTCCGGCCTCGCGCGCGGTCGGCACGTCGGGCAGCAGCGGGTCGCGGGCCTCGCTGCCGATGGCCAGCGCGCGCAGCTTGCCCGCCTTCACGTGCTGGATCAGCACCGGCACTTCGGTGAACATGCACTGGATCTGGCCGGCCACCAGCGCGGCGGTGGCAGGCCCCGTACCGAGGTAGGGCACGTGGGTCATCGTGATGCCGTGCTTTTGCTGGAACAGTTCGCCCAGCAGATGCGGCGAGCCGCCGATGCCGGACGAGCCGAAGGTGGGCGGCTGGCTGGCGGTTTTCGCGTACCGGATGAATTCCTGCACGGTCCTGGCCGGCACCTGCGGGTTCACCACGAACAGCTGCGGCATGTTGACCATGTTGCCGACGGCCGTGAAATCGCGCTTCAGGTCGAACGGCATCGATTTGCGCATGGCCGCGTTGATGACCGAGCCGCCCATCGAGAACATCACCAGCGTCCTGCCGTCGCCGGCGGCGCGCGCCACCTGTTCCATGCCGATCAGCCCGTTGGCGCCGGGCTTGTTGTCCACCACCACGGGGCGGCCCATCGATACGCCCATCTGCCTGGCGACCACGCGGGTCACCACGTCGCTGGGGCCGCCGGCGGCGTAGGGCACGACGATCTTGATGGGGGTCTTGTCGTCGCCGGTCTGCGCCAGCGCGGAGCCGGCGGCAAGGGACATAAGGGCCAGCAGCCTGCAGAGTTTCATCCTCGTCTCCTGTCTGTCGTTGTTGTACTGAGGCCGATCTGCGTTCTGTAGAAAGGAACTTTTGTTCTTTTTTATAAGTTAGCCACGTGCTCCGAGCCTGTCAACACCTCCGCCGTACCGATCTATCTCGTTTTTCCATAAACGATATAGAAACATTGCGTTTTACCGGCCGGGTGGACTTCCCTACAGTAGCGCCCTCCATTCCTGCGGCAAGGGCCGCCCGAGGAGCGCAATGGCTGAAATCGTTCTTGGCATCGGTTCGTCGCACAGTCCGCTGCTGAACAGTCCGGCGGAAGATTACGCCCGCCATGCCGACATCGACCGCAGCGGCCGCAAGCTGATCGATGCCGAGGGGCAGCCGGTCAGCTACGAAGCGCTGCGCGCGCGGCGCGGCGCCGAGCTCGCGCCCCAGCTGACGCTGGACGTGCTGCGCGAGCGCGCCGCAGCCTGCGAACGCCATATCGAGCGCCTGGCCGTCGAAATCGCGCAGAGCCGGCTCGATGCCCTGATCGTGATAGGCGACGACCAGAACGAGCAGTACGGTGAAGAGAACATGCCGGCCATCCTGGTCTACTGGGGCGACACCATCGTCAACAACCCGCTCGACATGCCGGAAGACGCGCCCGCCTTCTGGCGCAAGGCGCGCTCGCAATACCATGAAGCGGAGCGCAGCCGCGCCTTCCCGGTAGCCGCGGCGCTGGGCCGCCACGTCATCGACGTGCTGATGGACCGCGGCTTCGACCTCAGCCAGTCCCGCCGCCTGGCCAAGCCGCACGGCGAAGGGCACGCCTTCGGCTTCGTGCACCAGCGGCTGATGAAGTCGGCCGTGGTGCCGATGCTGCCGGTCGCGCTCAATACCTATTTCCCGCCCAACCAGCCCCGGCCGCGCCGCTGCCACGAACTGGGCCTGGCATTGCGCGATGCGGTGCGCAGCTGGGAGCCTGGTGCGCGCGTGGGCATCGTGGCCTCCGGCGGACTGAGCCACTTCACTGTCGACGAAGATCTGGACCGCTTCGTGCTGGACGCCTGCCGCCGCGGCGACGCCGAGGCGCTGTGCGGCCTGGACCCGCGCCGGCTGAACTCCGGCACCTCCGAAATCCGCAACTGGATCACGACGGCCGCCGCCGCCGGCCACCTGTCCATGCAGTGGCACGAGTACGTGCCGTGCTATCGCTCCGAGGCCGGCACCGGCTGCGGCATGGCCTTCGCGGCCTGGCGCTGACCGCATGCCCGCCCGCACCCCGTACCTATAATGACGATGGAGACCCTGTTGAAATTCGATACTGCCCCTCACCTGACTGCCCCGCGCCGGGAAGCCGCCCCGGCCGGCTGCAATCGCGGCAGGCGCGACATCCTGGCAGCGGCGTTCGGAGCTTCCGCCATGTTCGCAATGCCGGGCGCGCGCGCCCAGCCGTCCCAGAACCGGCTGGTCAAGATCACCGTGCCGCAGACCGCCGGCACCACCAACGATCTCGTCGCCCGCGTGCTGGCGCCGCATTTCGCCGAGCAGACCGGCCGGCCGTGCATGGTCGAGAACCGCGTCGGCGCCTCCGGCCTGATCGGCATGGACAGCGTGGCCAAGGCCGCCCCGGACGGCGACACGCTGCTCAACAACGTCTCCAATACCCTGACCATCCCGTATTTCTACAAGAGCGTGCCATTCGACGTGCTGGCCGATTTCGAGCCCATCGGCGTCGAAGGCTACGGCAACCACGCGCTGGTCGTGCACCAGTCGCTGCCGGTCGCCAACGTGCAGGAGTTCATCGCCTACGCCAAGGCGCGGCCTGGCCAGCTCAACTATGCCTCGCCGGGGCTGGGCACCCATCACCACCTGTGCATGGAGCTGATGCAGTCTATGACCGGCATCAAGCTCACCCACATTCCCTACAAGGGGTCGGCCGGCGCCACCACCGACGTGCTGGCCGGGCAGGTGCAGACCATGATCCTGCCGATCCAGATCGCGGTGGCCAACGCCCGCACCGGCAAGATCCGCGTGCTGGGCGGCACCCGCAAGGAACGCTTCGCGCTGTTTCCCGACGTGCCGGCGATCGCCGAACAGGGGCTGGCCGATTTCGACGTCGAGCCGTGGTTCGCGTTGTGGGCGCCGCGCGGCACCCCGCGCGACGTGGTGCTGCGCTATAACCGGCTGCTCAATGAAACGCTTGCGCGCGACGACGTCCGCCAGGCGCTGGCCAAGCAGGGGCTGATCCCGACGCCCGACACCCCCGAGGCGCTGGCCCGCAAGGCCCGCGCCGAGTACGAGATGTGGGGCAAGGTGGTGGCGGCGATGAACATCAGGCCGGAATAGCGGCCGGACGGGCGGCCGGACCGGGCGGCCGCGCGCGGCGCCGGCCGGCGAAACCGAATATCCTGTCCGTCGGCAAGTTTCCACGGGTTCCTGCGATGGCGATGAGTCTGCGGCAGCTGAGGATCTTCGTTGCCGTCGCCAAGGGCGGCAGCACGCTGGCGGCCGCCTCCGACATCGCGCTGTCGCAGTCGGCCGTCAGCGCCGCGCTCAGCGAACTGGAATCGCTGCTGCACACGCAACTGTTCGACCGCGTCGGCAGGCGCCTGGTGCTCAACGACAATGGCCGGGCGCTGCTGGCCGAGGCGCAGGCCCTGCTCGACAATGCCCAGAAAATCGAACGGGGCTTCTTCGACCGCAGCGGGCTGGCCGCCGCCACGCTCAAGCTTGGCTGCACCGCCACCATCGGCAGCTACGTGCTGCCGTCGCTGCTGGCGCGCTACCGCCTGGCCGCGCCGCAGACGCCGATCGAGGTCAGCATCGCCAACACCGCGCGGGTATCGTCGCTGGTGGCCAACTTCGAGGTCGACATGGGCCTGATCGAAGGGCCTTGCACCGAGGCGGGCGTCAAGGCCATCCCCTGGCTGCTGGACGAAATGGTGATCTTCTGTTCGTCCCGCCATCCGCTGGCGGCACAGACCAAGCGGCGCGTCACCCGCGCCCAGCTGCGCGACGCCCGCTGGCTATTGCGCGAAGCGGGCTCCGGCACGCGCGCCGCCGTCGAGCAGGCCTTGCTGCCTTACCTGCACCAGTTCAACGTCGACATCGAGCTCGGCAGTTCCGAGGCCATCAAATACGCGGTGGCCGAGGGGCTGTGGCTGTCGTGCCTATCGAGCGTGGCGCTGCGCGACCTGGTGGATTCCGGCCGGGTCGCCATTCTCGACACCGACCTGCCGCCGCTGACCCGCCGCTTTTACCTCGTCCACCACCAGAAGAAATACCTGTCCTACGGGCTCGAAGCCTTTCTCGAGCATTGCCGCAGCTATCCGTTTCCGGACGTGGCCTGATCCGCCGGCGCCTGGCCGCGGCCCGGCGCCGGGGTGGCAGCCTGGCAATGCGCGATGAAGCGCGCCAGCCCGGCCGACGGCACTTTGCGCTTGTGCCGGATCAGGTAGAAATGGCGCACCAGCGGCGGCAGGCTGGTGCGCAGCGGCGCGAGCCGGCCGTCGGCCAGCATGTCGGCCACCACCCAGCGCGACAGGCAGCCCAGCCCCAGGCCTTCGGCCGCGGCCCGCTTGATGGCCTCGGCATTGCCCAGCACCATCGCGGCGTCGAACCGGTGCAGGTGGGGCAGCAGCATCTGGTCCGAGATTTCGCGCGTGCCCGAACCCGGTTCGCGCAGCAGCCATTCGGCCGCGCGCAGATCGCCCGGGCCCAGCCGGCGGCCGCGCTGGCGGCTCGCCAGCGGGTGCGCGGGCGAGCACACGATCACCAGTTCGTCAGGCAGCCAGGGCGTGGCTTCCAGTTCCACGTCGTGGCAGTTGCCCTCGATGAAGCCGATGTCCACCTTGAAGCCGGACACCTGGGCGACGACGTCGCTGGTGTTGCCGATCAGCAGCTCGATCCGCGCCTGCGGCAGCTGCTTCCTGAAATCGGCGATCAACGGCGGCATCACGTAGTTGCCGATGGTGGTGCTGGCGCCTACCCGCAGCTGCGCCGTGCCCGCCGCGCCGATGGAGAACTGCCGTTCGATGCCGAGCGCGCCGTCGAGCAGCGCTTGCGCCTGCGGCAGCAGCAGCCGGCCGCTTTCGTTGAGCGCGAGGCGCTTGCCGATGCGGTCGAACAGCCGCGTGCCGAGCAGGTTTTCCAGGTCGTTGAGGGCGGCGCTGGCGGCCGATTGCGACATCGATACGCGCCGCGCGGCCGCCAGCGTGCCGCCGGTTTCGCATACGGCAACGAAGATCTGCAGTTGTCTGAGCGTCAGGCGCATGGGGAACATTAGCTGCCCAACCGGTAAACGTTAGCTGAATAACTCGTTTTACCGATAAGGAGCGTAAGCATAGAGTTTCATAAGCATATTACTTAAAGCGATATGAACTCTATTTCTTCCGCCTCTTCCGGCGCCGTCCAAGGCCGCGACCACGGCAAGGCCGCGCCGTCGCTGCCGGCGCGGCTCGGCCCCGGCCTGCTGTTGTGCGCGGCGCTGGCCGCGGCCTCGATGTGGCTGGCCGGCATCGGTCCGCTGCAGCGCAGCGGCATCAGCGCGCTGACCATTGCCATCGTACTGGGGATCGTCGCCGGCAACACCGTATACGGCCGGATCGCGCCGGTCGGCGCGGCCGGCGTCGGCTGGTCCAAGCAGTACCTGCTGCGCTTCGGCATCATTCTGTACGGCTTCCGGCTTACCTTCCAGGACATCGGGCACATCGGCGCCGCCGGCGTCGTGATCGACGTGCTGGTGGTGGCCAGTACCTTCGCGCTGTCGTGGTTGGCCGGCGTGCGCCTGTTCCGGCTGCAGCGCGAAGACGCGATGCTGATCGGCGCCGGCAGCGCCATCTGCGGCGCCGCCGCCGTCATGGCGGCGCAGTCGGTGGTGCGCGGCCGCGCCGAACAGGTGACGGTGGCGGTGTCGACCGTGGTCGCGTTCGGCACCGCGGCCATGTTCCTGTATCCGGTCATGCTGGAATTGAACGCGCAGTGGGGCTGGATTCCGCTGTCGGCCGCCCAGTCCGGCCTGTACATCGGCTCCACGGTGCACGAGGTGGCGCAGGTGGCGGCCGCGGCGGCCTCGCTCGGTTCGTCGGTGGCCGATACCGCGGTCATCACCAAGATGGTCCGCGTCATGCTGCTGGCCCCGTTCCTGATGGTGCTGGCCGCCACGCTGTGCCGCCGTCCCGGCGCCGGCCATGCGCACGGCGCTGACGGCGAAAGCGTGCTGGCCCAGGTATGGCAGGCGATGCCGTGGTTCGCGCTGGGCTTCATCGCCGCGGCGGGCGTCAATTCGCTGCACGTGCTGCCGGCGCCCGCGGTGGCCGTGCTCGACCAGACCTGCACGGTGGCGCTGGCGATGGCGATGGCTGCGCTCGGCCTGTCCACCCATGTGTCGGCGCTGCGGCGCGCCGGCAAGAAGCCGCTGCTGCTGGCCGCGCTGTTATTCGCCTGGCTGATCGTGGGCGGCGGCGCCATCGGGCTGGGGGTGACGGCGCTGATGGGATAGCGATGGCGCCGCGGCCGGCAAGGCGCCGGTAGCGGCCGCCGGGGACCGCGACCCCATTCGCGGCAGGGCCTTGCCCGGAAGGGGCGGGAGCCGGGGCGTATAGTGACCGGGTCCGGCGCGGCGACACGATGCGGCGCGCCTTGCCTGGAAGCCCTTAGCATGACCGCACTTTCCGTTCTCGATCTTTCCCCCATCCGCCTGGGCGGCGACGCCGCCGAAGCTTTCCGCAATACGCGCGACCTCGCCATCCACGCCGAGCGCTGGGGCTATCGCCGCTACTGGCTGGCGGAACACCACAACATGACCGGCATCGCCAGCGCCGCCACCTCGCTGGTGATCTCGCACGTGGCGGCCGCCACCTCCACCATCCGCGTCGGCGCCGGCGGCATCATGCTGCCGAACCACTCGCCGCTGGTGATCGCCGAGCAGTTCGGCACGCTGGCCTCGCTGTATCCCGGCCGCATCGACCTGGGCCTGGGCCGCGCGCCAGGCTCGGACCAGGAGACCGCTCGCGCGCTGCGGCGCGGCCCGGTCGACACCGCCGATACCTTCCCGCAGGACGTGGTCGAACTGCAATCCTATTTCCGGCCCGCGCGGCCCGGCCAGCGGGTGCGCGCGGTGCCGGGCGCCGGCCTGGACGTGCCGCTGTGGCTGCTCGGCTCCAGCCTGTTCGGCGCGCAGCTCGCGGCGCAGCTGGGCCTGCCGTTCGCCTTCGCGTCGCACTTCGCGCCGGCCTACATGGACGCCGCGCTGCAACTCTATCGCAGCCGCTTCCAGCCGTCCGCGCAATTGCAACGGCCCCATGTGATGCTGGGCCTGAACGTGTTCGCGGCCGATACCGATCGCGAGGCGGCGCGGCTGTTCACGTCGCTGCAGCAGCAGTTCGTCAACCTGATCCGCGGCATGCCCGGGCAGCTGAACCCGCCGGTGGACGACATGGATTCGATCTGGTCGCCGGCCGAGCGCGCGCACGTGGAACGCTCGCTCAGCTGTGCCGTGATCGGGTCGCCCGGCACCGTGCGGCGCGGCCTGCACGAGTTCGCCGACCGCACGGGGGCCGACGAACTGATGATCACCGCGCAGATCTACGATCACGAGGCAAGGCTGCGCTCATTCGAAATCGTCAGCGAGCTGATTCCCGCGCGCGATTAATATCGGTTTGATCTACCAACAAGAGGAGAACCGACGTGGATCTGGGTCTGAAGGGTAAAGTCGCGATCGTCACCGGCGCCACCGCCGGCATCGGCCTGGCCGTGGTGCGCAAGTTCGTGGAAGAGGGCGCCAGCGTGGCATTCTGCGCGCGGCGCGCGGAGCCGGTGGAGGCCCTGGAGCGCGAGCTGGCGGCGGCGGGTGGCAATGTGCTGGGCAAGGCGGCCGACGTGTCCCGCCCGGGCGATATCGCCGCCTTTTTCGAGGCCGTGGCGGCCCGCTTCGGCCGTATCGACATCCTGGTCAACAACGCCGGAACCTCCAAGGCCGGGCCTTTCATGGCCGCCTCCGACGAAGACTGGCAGGCCGACCTCGAGCTCAAGCTGTTCGGCGCCATCCGCTGCATCCGCCTCGCCGTGCCGGAGATGAAGAAGCAGGGCGGCGGCCGCATCGTCAACGTCACCAACATCGCCGGCAAGGCGCCCGGCGCCAGCACCATGCCGACCTCGGTGTCGCGCGCGGCCGGCCTGTCGCTGACCAAGTCGCTGTCGAAGGGGCTGGCGGCCGACAACATCCTCGTCAACTCGGTGTGCATCGGCAAGATCAAGTCCGCCCAGCACGAAAAGGCGGCCGCCCGCAAAGGCATCACCGTCGACGCGCTGTACGAGGAATTCGGCAAGGGCATCCCGCTCGGCCGCGTGGGCGAGGCCGAAGAGGCGGCCAACGTGATCGTGTTCCTGTGCTCGCAGGCCGCGAGCTTCGTGACCGGCTCCAGCATCAACCTGGACGGCGGTTCCTCGCCCGTGTTCTGACCGCAGACCACCCGCCACGCAGCCGGCAAGGCTGCTTTTTTTCGTGATATAGTTAGTTCTCCTAACTAAATTATTGACAAGGCGCTGACGGTCCGCAACGCGGGCCGCCACGGGTCATCGTGGATCATCTTTCCTCCCAGGCGATCGAGCTTGCCGCGCAATTGCGGCCGGCCTTGCTGCGCCTGAACCGGCAACTGCGGCGCGAAACGCCCGAACTGGGCGTCTCCCAGCTCAGCATGATGCTGCTGTCCACGATCAAGAAAGAACCCGGCATCGGCGTCAACGACCTGGCGGCCCGCGAAAACATGCGGGCCTCCACGATGAGCAATCACGTCAAACAACTGGAGGCGGCGGGCTTCGTCCGGCGCGACCAGATCCTGCACGCCGACAAGCGGCGCGTGGGGCTCTCGCTCACGCCGCAGGCCGAGCGCCTGCTCGAGGAAGTGCGCAAGCTGCGCACCGACTGGCTGGCGCGGCGCATCGCCGCGCTGCCGGAGGCGGCCCGGGCGGCGCTGGCCAACGCGGTCGAAGCCCTGCAGCAGCTCGGCAACTGAGGTACACATGGCAGCAATCGTCAAATCGTCCCAACCCAATGGCCTGAAAGCCCGGTTGGCGCCGATGATCATCCCATTGATCGTCGGCTGCGCCCTGTTCATGCAGATGCTCGACTCCACCGTCATCGCCACCGCGTTGCCGGCGATGGCTCGTTCCTTCGGGCAGGATCCGGTCAAGCTCAACGTGGCGATCACCTCCTACCTGCTCAGCACCGCGGTGTTCGTGCCGATCTGCGGCTGGGCGGCCGACCGCTACGGCGCCCGCCGCGTGTTCGCCTCGGCCATCTTCCTGTTCACGCTCAGCTCCGCGCTGTGCGGCATCTCGGTCACGCTCGGGCAACTGGTGGCCGGCCGCTTCCTGCAGGGCTTCGCCGGCGCCATGATGGTGCCGGTCGGCCGCATCGTGCTGCTGCGAAGCACGCAGAAGTCCGAACTCGTGCGCGCCATGTCCTTCCTCAGCATGCCGGCGCTGATGGCGCCGATCTTCGGCCCCGCGCTGGGCGGCCTGATCGTCACCTACGGCTCGTGGCGCTGGATCTTCTTCATGAACATCCCGATCGGCGTGCTGGGCGTGCTGCTCGTGCTGCGCTACATCCACGATACCGACAGCGACCCGGCGCAGCCGCTGGACGTGATCGGTTTCCTGCTGAGCGGCCTGTGCATGGCGGCGCTGGTGTTCGGCTTCGAAGTGGCCGGGCGCGACGTGGTGTCGGCGCCGGTGCAGGTGGCGCTGCTGGCGGGCGGGCTGGCCTGCGGCGTGCTGTACGTCTGGCATGCGCGGCGCGCGGCCAGCCCCATCCTCGATCTCAGCCTGTTCAAGGTGCGCACCTTCTCCATCGCGGTGCTGGGCGGCAACCTGAACCGGATGATCATCGGCTCTGTGCCGTTCCTGCTGGCGATGCAGCTGCAAGTGGTGTTCGGGCTGAGCCCGGTGGCTGCCGGCATGCTCACCTTCGTCGGCGCGCTGGGCGCGCTGATGATGAAGTTCAGCGCCGGCCGCACGATCCAGGCGCTGGGCTTTCGCCGCACGCTGATCTACAACGCGATGATGACGGCGCTCAGCATCCTGGCCTGCGTGGTGTTCACGCCGTCCACGCCGCACATCGTGATCCTGACGGTCCTGCTGTTGGGCGGCTTCTTCCGCTCGCTGCAGATGACGGCGGTCAATACGCTGGTCTACGCCGACGTCGGCCCCGGACAGATGGGGCAGGCCACGGCGGTGGCAAGCACCGCGCAGCAGCTGGCCATCAGCGTGGGGGTGGCGGTGGCGGCGTTCACGATGAAGATGAGCATGCTGGTGGACGGCGCCACCGTACTGGCGTCGCGCCACGTGGTGCCCGCCTACGTCGTGATCGCGCTGCTTGCGCTGTCCTCGGTGCTCTGCTTCATGCGCCTGTCGCCCACCGACGGCGCGGAGGTCAGCGGCAACAAGCGGCACTGACCGCCGGCGGGGCCGTTCAGCCCGGCTGCGTCATGCTGGCCGGCACCAGCCAGCGGTCGAACTCTTCCTCGGTCAGAAAGCCCAGCGACAGCGCCGCCTCTTTCAAGGAGGTGTTTTCCTTGTGCGCCTTCTTGGCGATCTGCGCGGCCTTGTCGTAGCCGATGTGCGGGTTGAGCGCCGTCACCAGCATCAGCGAGCGGTCGACCAGTTCTGCAATGCGCTCGCGGTTGGGCTCCAGGCCCGCCGCGCAATTCTTGTCGAAGCTGGCGATGCCGTCGGCCAGCAGCCGCACCGATTGCAGGAAGTTGTGGATCAGGAGCGGCTTGAACACGTTCAGCTCGAAATTGCCGCTGGCGCCGCCGATGTTGATGGCGACGTCGTTGCCCATCACCTGCGCGCCGATCATCGTCAGCGCCTCGGACTGCGTGGGGTTGACCTTGCCCGGCATGATGGAGCTGCCCGGCTCGTTCTCGGGAATGCGCAGCTCGCCCAGGCCCGAGCGCGGCCCGCTGGCCAGCCAGCGCACGTCGTTGGCGATCTTGACCAGGCCCGCCGCCAGCGTCTTGAGCGCGCCGTGCGCGAACAGCAGCGCCTCGTGCGAAGCCAGCGCCTGGAATTTGTTGGGCGCCGACTCGAACGCCAGGCCGGTGTCCTGCGCCAGGTCGGCGGCCACGCGCGCGCCGAACTCGGGATGGGTGTTGAGCCCGGTGCCGACCGCGGTGCCGCCGATGGCCAGCTGCAGCAGGCCGGGCAGCGCGGCGCGCAGTTGTTGCTCGGCCAGCGCCAGCTGCGTTTCGTGGCCCGACAGTTCCTGGCCCAGCGTGAGAGGGGTGGCGTCCTGCAGGTGGGTGCGGCCGATCTTGACGATGTCGGCGTAGGCGCGGGATTTCTCGGCCAGGGTCTGGCGCAGGCGGGCCAGCGCCGGCAGCAGGCGCTGCTGCACCTGCAGCGCGGCGGCCACGTGCATCGCGGTGGGGAACACGTCGTTGGAAGACTGCCCGCGGTTCACGTGGTCGTTCGGGTGCACCTTGCGCGCCTCGCCGCGCTCGCCGCCCAGCAGTTCCGACGCGCGATTGGCCAGCACCTCGTTGACGTTCATATTGGTCTGCGTGCCGGAGCCGGTCTGCCACACGCTGAGCGGGAATTCGTCGGGCCAGTTGCCGGCGATGACTTCGTCGGCGGCTTGTTCGATGGCCTTGGCCAGCGTGCCGTCGAGCAGGCCGAGCGTGGCGTTGACGCGCGCCGCCGAGCGCTTGATGCGGGCCAGCGCCTCGATCAGCTGGGGCGGCATTTTTTCCACCGAGATCGAGAAGAACTGCAGCGACCGCTGGGTCTGGGCGCCCCACAAGTGTTCGGCCGGGACGTCGATCGGGCCGAAGGTGTCTTTTTCCTTGCGCGTGTTCATGCGGTGCTCTCCTGTGCTGTCGCTGCCGGCCAGAGTAACAGAACTGCTTCTCGTTCCGCTTCGTTTCCCTGCCGGCAAAATTGGTAAGAACCCTGCCAAATATGGTAAAGCGGATGCTTCGCCCAGGAGGCCCGCGCCCATGTTCCAGGAAGCCGAACTCGACCCCCGCATCGACGATGACGCCTACCGGCGCAGCGAAGCGCCGCTGCGCATCGAGCTGCTGAATCGGCAGTACCGCCTGCTCGATCGCCGCGACCGCGCGGTGCTGCTGGTGGTGGCCGGCGTCGACGGCGCCGGCAAGGGCTCCACCGTCAACCTGTTGAACGAATGGCTCGACCCGCGCCACGTACGCACGCTGGCCTTCGGCAAGCCCGCCCCCGAAGAGGCGCAGCGGCCGCCGATGTGGCGCTACTGGAAGGCGCTGCCGGCGGCGGGCCACATCGGCATCGTGTTCGGTTCGTGGTACCAGCCGCTGATGGAAGAGGCCGCGCGCAAGAAGCCCGATCCCGAGCGCATGGCCGCGCTGGCCGCGGCCATCGTGCGGTTCGAGGCCATGCTGGTGGCCGAGCGGGTGCAGGTGGTCAAGCTGTTCTACCACCTTTCGCGCGAGGCGCAAGCCGCCCGCATCGACGCGCAACTGGCCGATCCGGCCCAGGCCTGGCGCGTCTCGAAGGAAGACCTCAAGGTGCGCCGCAAGTTCGCGCGGCTGCGCACCGCCGCGCTGACCGTGGTCGAGGCGACCCAGACCGCGCACGCGCCCTGGCAGGTGATTCCGGCCGCCGACGCCAACCTGCGCGCGCTGCGCACCGGCGAGGCGCTGCGCGACGCCTTGCGGCACCGGCTGCCGGCCGCGCCGCATTCCGTGCCGGCCGTGGTCGAGGCGAAGTCCTCGCCCGCCCGGCGCCGCGCGCAGGTCCCGGCGGCCGGCGACTACGACGAGGAACTGCACATGCTGCAGGCCCGGCTGGGCATGGCATCGCGCAGCCGGCACTTCAAGCGGCGAACGCTGGTGCTGGCCTTCGAAGGGCTCGATGCCGCCGGCAAGGGCGGTGCCATCCGGCGCGTCACGCGGGCCTTCGATGCGCGCCAGTACGAGGTGGTGCCGATCAGCGCACCGACCCAGGAGGAGCTGGCCCACCCCTACCTGTGGCGCTTCTGGCAGCGGCTGCCGGGACACGGCCGGATCGTCGTGTTCGACCGCAGCTGGTACGGCCGGGTGCTGGTGGAGCGCGTCCAGAAGCTGCTGCCGCCAGCGGCCTGGCACCGGGCCTACGACGAAATCAACGACTTCGAGGCGCAACTGGCCGACCATGGCGCCGTCATCGTCAAGTTCTGGCTGTCGATCAGCAAGGACGAGCAATTGCGGCGCTTTCGCGAACGGCGCGACACGCCGTACAAGAACTTCAAGCTGACGCCCGACGACTGGCGCAATCGCCGCAAGTGGAACGACTACCAGGCGGCCTCGCAAGACATGCTGGCCCGCACCGACACGCTGCATGCGCCGTGGCGCGTGGTCGACACCGACGACAAGCGCGCCGCGCGGCTGGCGGTGCTGCGCGAGATCGTGCGCGCCCTGGAGCTGCAGCTGTGACGGCCGGAGGCCGATGGCGCGCGCCGCCGCGCGCGGGCCGCCGCGCCGGTGGCGGCACGGCCTGCCGCGCCGCCCGGCATGCCTAGCGCACGTCGGCCACGATGCCGGCGACCGCCGCGGTCAGCCGTTTGACGTAGGGCAGGTGCAGGAATTCGTTGGGCCCGTGCGCGTTCGACTTGGGGCCCAGCACGCCGGTGATCACGAACTGCGCCAGCGGGAATTTCTCGCCCAGCATGCTCATGAAGGGAATCGTGCCGCCTTCGCCCAGCCATGCCGCCGGCTTGCCGAACGCGCCCTGCGAGGCCTGCTCCAGCGAGCGCTTCAGCCACGGCGCCGTGGGCGGCGCGTTCCAGCCGCTGGCCCCGTGCGCGTCGTCGAAGCGCACGCGGGCGTCGTAGGGCGGGTCAGCCTCCAGCGCGCGCTTGAGCGCCTGCGCCGCGCGTTCGCCGTCGACCGTGGGCGGCAGCCGCATGCTGAGCTTGAACGAAGTCTTCGGCCGCAGCACGTTGCCGGCCGATTCGATGGCCGGCAGCCCGGCCGCGCCTACCACCGACAGCGCAGGCCGCCAGGTGCGGTTCAGGATGCCCTCCACCGGATCCGTCGTGGTCGGCCGGCACTGCGCGTGGCCGTCGGCGCCGTGCGAACAGCCCACCCAAGGGAACTGGCGCCATACCTCGTCGCCCAGGATGGCGCCGGCGGCCGCCGCCTGCTCCAGCCGCTCGGCCGGGATGTCGGCGTGCAGTTCGGGCAGCCTGACCCGGCCGGTGGCGGAATCGTCGACCCGGTCCAGCAATTGCCGCGCGATGCGGAACGACGATGGCACCAGGCCGCTGGCCATGCCGGAGTGCACGCCTTCGGTCAGCACCTCGACCGTCAGCGTGCCGGTGGCCACGCCGCGCAGCGAGGTCGTCACCCATAGCTGATCGTAGTTGCCGCAGCCGGAATCCATGCCCACCACCAGCGCCACGTCGCCCAGCCGCGGCGCCAGCAGGTCGAGGTAGGGCGGCAGGTCGAAGCTGCCGCTTTCCTCGCAGGTTTCGATCAGGCCCACGCAGCGCGGGCGCGGCACGCCCTGCGCGTCGAGCGCGGCAATGGCGGTCAGCGCGGCATAGACCGCGTAGCCGTCGTCGGCGCCGCCGCGGCCGTACAGCTTGCCGTCTTCGATCTTCGGCGTCCATGGCCCGAGGCCGTCGCGCCAGCCGGTCATCTCGGGCTGCTTGTCGAGATGGCCGTAGAACATCACGGTGCGCTCGCCGCCCAGGCCCTGCGTGGCGGGAACGTCGAAGAACAGGCAGGGCGTACGCCCCTCGATGGAGACGATCTCGACCTGCAGGCCGGCGATCGGCTGCGCGGCCGCCCACTGCCTGGCATCGGCCATCACCTTCGCCAGATGGCCGTGCTCGGCCCAGTTCGGGTCGAACGCAGGCGATTTGGCCGGAATCCGGACATAGTCGACCAGGCGCGGGATCAGGTCTTCGTCGTAGCGGCGCGCGACGAACTGCTGCAGATCGGACAGATTCATGATGCTTCCTGCAACGGAGGGATGACGCAAGTGTAGTCCTTGTAGATATTGCACCGCTTGCCCGTGCGCAGCGCCGCCGCGCGGGGAATGGCGCGCTCCCCGCCCCCGGCATGCCAGGCCCCGGCCGCATCGGCATGCGTTTTGCTCCGACCTTGGT
The DNA here is from genome assembly GCF_039541095.1 of Pigmentiphaga soli. NCBI lineage: Bacteria > Pseudomonadati > Pseudomonadota > Betaproteobacteria > Burkholderiales > Alcaligenaceae > Pigmentiphaga > Pigmentiphaga soli. The sequence goes on along the minus strand of NZ_BAABFO010000004.1, from coordinate 94,387 downwards.
GAAAGCGAAAGGCCTGAAAGCGAAAGCCGAACGCACGCAAGCAGCAGGCGCCCGATCCTGAGCGCACCGAGGAGAATCCCATGGACAACGCCAAGCACCTGTACAACGTCCTGGCCATCGCGGCCTTCCTGGCGCTGCCGGTCGCGATCGGCGGCGAACGGCCCGGGGCCGCCGGGGATCCGCCGCAATTCGACCTGCCCGCCATGGCGCCGCACGGCCATCGGAGCCCGCCCGCCACCGGACCGGCCGCACCGGCCGAGCCCGCCGCGGCGCCGGAAACCGGCGACATTCCCCAGCGCTGGATCGATGCCGACGGCGACGACGCCTGTGGCGCAAGCCACGTGCGCGGCACCAGCGCCGTGGTGCCCGGCACCGTTCGCAGCCGTTGCCTGATTGTCTAGCATTTTTTGCAGCAGGCCGCACCGGCAAAAGATTCCCCGCGGCGGTCGCCAAATGTAATTTTTTCCAGCCGCATAAGAAAAAACCACCAGACCCGGGTCGCCGCTGTGCGGGTTCTCTGTAAAAAATTTGTTATTTATCAACAACTTAAATGAATTTCCGGACCTGGTACGAAACCTGCCTCAACCAAGCGGAGACGCGAGCGCAGCCACTGCAGCCTTTCATGGCGGCAGCCAGGACGGTGACGCGATAACCGGAAAGGAGAAAAATCATGTTGCGTTGGGCTACCGTTTTTTTCGCCATTCCTCTTTTCGTGGCACTGTTCGGCGTGGGAGACTTCGCGGCCGGAGCGGCCACCATCGCTACCGCCTTGTTCGCCATTTCGCTGTGCGCCTTCCTGCTGACCTTCATCATCAAGTTGCCCGAAGATGACGAGGAAGACAGGCAGGAACGGCCCTATGAAGGCGAACTTTCGAACTGATCGTTATGGCTTTCGTTCATGATGAGTCGAAATACCTTTTCCCTGCCGCTGGCGGCAGGGCCAGAATGACTTCGCACACTCCTGATCCGGGCCTTCGGGCCGTGGCCGATGTGGCGCCTTGCGTATTGTGGGCGGCCAACGCCGACGGCGCATGGCTGTACGTCAATCCCGCTTGGACCCGCCTGACGGGGCAGGACGCCGACGCGGCGCTCGGCGTCGCCTGGCTGGACCTCGTACCCGAGGCCCAGCGCCAGCGCGTGCGCCGCGATTACGTCAACGGCATCCTGAGCGCCGAGCCGTTCGAGATCCGGCACGACCTCAACGCCCGCGACGCGGGCGCCCCGGTCTCGGTCCTCATGCGCGTGCATCCCGAATTCCGCGGCGACCGCCAGGTGGTCGGGTTTGCCGGATCCTGCTCGCTGCAGCAGGCCGTCGACCATCCCTTCCGCACCCTGGTCGACCATGCGCCCGACATCATCGCGCGGCTCGATCGCGGGATGCGCCATCTGTACGTCAACCACGCCATCCGCGACGCCTTCGGTATCGATCCGGCCGCGGCGGTCGGCAAGGACGCGGCCCAGCTCGGTTTTCCGGAAGACGTGGCTTGCGCCTTCGCCGACGTCGCCCAGCAGGTGTTCGACAGCGGCGAACAGCGCGGCTTCGATTTCACCGTTTCCACCATGCGCGGCACGCGCCATTTCTCGTCGCGCGTGCTGCCGGAATTCGACGGCCAGGGCGCGGTGTCGTCGGTCCTGGTCATCACCTACGACGTCACGCAGCGCATGCTGGCCCAGCTCGAGCGCGACGCGCTGCTGATCCGCGAACAGGCCGCGCGCGTGCAGGCCGAAGCCGCGGCCCAGGCGCGCGACCAGTTCCTGTCCATCGTTTCGCACGAATTGCGCTCGCCGCTCAACGGCATCCAGAGCTGGACCCACGTGCTGGAAAACCGCGTCGGCGGCGATTCGCCGCCCATCGCGCGCGCCATCGCCGGCATCAAGAAAGGCGTGCAGCAGCAGGTCAGGATGATCGAAGACCTGATCGACGCCACCCGCGTCATGACCGGCAAGCTGCGTCTGGTCAAGCAGAGCTTCCTGCTGCGGCCCACCATCGAGGCCGCCATCGGCAACGTGGCCCGCGACGCCTACGAACGCAATATCGACATCCGCACGCAATTTCCGGACGAAGACATCCGGCTGGTCGGCAGCGCCGAACGGATCGAGCAGATCGTCTGGAACCTGCTGACCAATGCCATCAAGTTCAGCGCGCCGGGCGCCGCCGTCGATGTCGAAGTGGCCGTGCGGGACCGCGAGATCTGCATTTCGGTGGCCGACAGCGGCAAGGGCATCGCGCCCGAATTCATGCCCTATCTGTTCGACCCGTTCCGCCAGGCCGACGCCTCAAATACGCGCCGCGCCGAAGGCCTGGGGCTGGGCCTGACGCTGGTGCAGCGGCTGGCCGAACTGCACGGCGGCCGCGTCACCGCGTACAGCGAGGGCGAGAATCGCGGCGCGGTCTTCACCGTATATCTGCCGCTGGCCGAAGAAGCGCCCCTCGCGCGCGACGAAGGCGTGCCGCGCGCCGTGCAGGCCGACCAGGGCACCGCCATACCGTCGCTGTCGGGCATCAGGGTGCTGCTGATCGACGACCAGCGCGAGGCGCGCGATTCGCTGACCGAACTGTTGCAGGAGGCCGGCGCGCAAGTCATGCCGCTGGAATCCGGCATGCGGGCGCTCGAATACCTGAGCGTGATCGAGAAGGCCGGCGTGCCGCAGGTCATCGTGTCCGACATCGCCATGCCCGGCCAGGACGGCTACGTGACACTGCAGCAGATCCGGCAGATGGAAAAACGGGATCCGGGCCGCTTCGCCGCGCCCATCCCGGCCATCGCGCTGACTGCCTTCGGCCAGCGCGAAGATCGCCTCAAGGCGCTGGCCAGCGGCTTCCAGGTCTATCTGGCCAAGCCGGCCAACCCCAGCGAATTGGTGGCCATCATCGACATGCTGGCCAAGCCCTCCCGCACCGGCGCGGCGCAGGCGCGGCACTGAAAATCCCCCCGCGGTTTTCGCTTTTCTGTCGAAAACACGGCGCCTGCGGGGCCGGCCCCCAGAGGCCGGCTGCCGCGTTCTCAGGCATATTCCCTCATCCGGTCGCGCAGCGTGCGGATCTGGTCGTGGTTGCGCACCACGCCTTCGTACTGCAGCTGCACCAGCGCGCGGATCTGCGGCGGCAATTCCTCGTCGAGCGCGGCCTGGTAACGGGCCTTGGCCACGTCTTCGCCGCGTTCGCATTCCTCCAGGATCGCCAGGTCGGTGCGGCCGGCCACCGCCGCCTTCACGCTGACCCAGCCGCGGTGCAGGGCGCCGGCGGTGCTGCCGCTTTCTTCCGGCTCGCCGCCCAGCGCGGCCACCTGCTGCTGCAGCTGGGCCGCGCCGGTAGCGCAATCGCCCGCACGCCGCGACAGCAAGGCGCGCAGTTCGGGATGGGTGGCGTCCTCGGCGGCCTTGCGAAAGCCTTTTTCGCCGTCCTTGCTGATTTCGATCAATTCGTTCAATACCGTGACGATGGATTTGGCCATGATGTGCTTCCTCTCGGTTTCTGGAATGTCGCGCCCGTGCGCGGGCGTTCGATGCCGGTGCCGTGCGGCCGCGGCTACTTCTTCCCGCCCTTGGGATGTTCCTGCGACGACGGCTTGAGCTTCCAGTCCTTGTCGTCCTTGCCGGTGGCGATCCGTTTTTCCGCATTCATCGCGGCACTGGGCGAGATCGGATCGCTGGCCGGAAAGGTCTGCTCCAGCGTATCGTCCAGCAGCTCCTGGTAGGTCGGCACCTTGTCCTCAGGCTTCGCCGCCTTGCCCTCCAGGCGCTGCTTTTCGGTGGAGGTCTTTTTTTCAGTCGGATGTTTCTGTGTGGGGGTCATGACGTCTCCCTGGCCCTTGCGGCCGTTCGCAAACACGCGGGGTACGCAGCAAGGCGCGTTCCTGCGGGTTGGCGAAGGGGATGCCCAATTCGCGGAAGCGGCGCAGCAGGCGCTGGTTGAAGCTGCGCTGCACCGGCCAGCGGCCGCGGTCCAGCGTGCGGATCTGGCCGGCCAGCGTGACGGCCGCGCCGTCCACCTGGTCCACGCCCCACAGTTCCAGGTCGGCCAGGATCAGGTCGCGCAGCGCCGGATCCTGCCGCATCTCGGCGCCCACCTGGACGATGGCCGCCATGACCTGGTCGATGTCGGCATCGGCCCGCACGCTGACCCTGACCGACGCATTGCCTAGGCCCTTGTTGGTATTGTTGACGGTGCCCACCGAGCTGAACGGCACCACGTGCAGCGAACCGTCGCCGGCGCGCAGCCGCACCGTGCGGATCGACAGGTACTCCACCGAGCCCGACACGCCGGCCAGCGTGACGAAATCGCCGACCTGCATGGCGTTTTCCATCAGCAGGAAAATCCCGGTGATGAAATCCTGCACCAGCTTTTGCGAGCCGAAGCCCAGCGCGACGCCGATGATGCTGGCGCCGGCCAGCAGCGGCGCGATGTTGACGCCGACCTCGTTGAGCGCCGTGAACAGCACGACCAGCGCGATGACGATGAACAGCACCGTGCGCAGGATGGGCAGCAGGGTGCGCAGCCGGGTGGCGCGCAGCAGGTCGCCCTCGCGCGTCCAGCGATCGACCCGCCGCGCCATCGCCAGGTTGGCGCTTTCCCAGGCGCCGATGGCCAGCGCGCAGGCCACCGCGATGGTGACCGCGGCCGAGGCCACGCTGCGGCCGATGCTGCCGGCCTCGAACCAGCCCAGCGCGTTCAGCCCCCAGGCCTGGAACAGCGCGATCAGCGCGCCGATCACGATCAGCGCAGACACCGTCCGCTCCACCAGCACGCGGTAGTACGAACGCGCCGCCGGGGTGCTGTCGTCCGCGCTGCCGGCGAACAGGCGCTCGAGCGCGCCCAGCGCCAGGATCGACACCACTGCGGCGGCCAGCACGATGACGGCCGTCAGCGTGAAGAAATGCATCAGCTGGCGGAAGCCGTCGGCCACGCCCAGCGTCCAGATCACGCACAGCGCCGCCAGCAGGAAGACCGCCGCGAACGGCCAGACGTCGGCCGCCAGCGAGCGCGGCGACATGCCGCGCTCGGCGCCGCCGCGGATCCACTCGCGCATCGGCCCCCGGGTCTGCAGGACCACCGCGATCAGCATCGCATGCACGGCGATCGCCACCAGCTTGTACAGGGTGTTGCGCGCTTCGGGCGTGGCGCCCAGGTCCAGGGCGACGTCGGCCAGGGCGGTGCCGCCCAGCGCGGTCAGCACCACGCGGCGGGCCCAGCGGTAGAGGTAACGGGCCATGGAGTCGCTCAGCCGCGTCAGCCGCAGCGCGGGGCCGGCCGGATGGATCAGCACCCGCACGGCCGTCAGCCACAGCCGCACGGCGATGTAGGCGCCGGACAGGTCGGCCAGCACCTCGTAGAACGGCGCCCGCGTGCCGCCCCAGGCGGTCAGCAGCGCGGTGGCGACCACCATGAAGGCCAGCAGCGGCAGCAGTTCCAGCACGGCATTGGCCAGCACGTAGGGCACCCGCCGCAGCAGGCCGCGCGCGCTGCGCGCCGGGGTTGCCGGCTGCGCGGCGCCGGCGTCGGCCGGCACGGGCACTGCGGCAGCGTGCTGCCGCGTCTCTTCGTGCGCGTGGCTGCGCACGGCCGCCTGCAGCAGCGCCGCCCGGGGCCGCCGCAAGATGCGCCAGGCCAGCCATTCGGCCGCGGCCGCCAGCACCAGTATCGCCGCCACCGCCCACGACGCCGCCAGCGCCGCGCGCCGCGCCTCCGGCGTGCCCAGCCGCGCGCGCCACCAGGCGGAAATCGACGGCAGCTCCAGCACCGTGCCCGCGCTGGCCGACAATTCGCTGCCTATGGAATCCGCCCAGCGGCCCGCCTGGTCGAACACGCGCGCCAGCACGCCGCCGCGAGTCAGCGCGACCGGAGCCTCGGCGGGCGGTTCCGCAGGCGCCGCGTCGGCCGGCGGCGCCGCGCCGGCGATCACGCTCAGCGTTTCCTCGAGCTGCGCGCGCCGTTTGTCGTCGCGCAGCAATTGCAGCACTTCGCCGGCCTGGGAGGGCGTGATGGCGGCAGCCGGCGGTTCATCGGCCGCCGCCGCCGTCCGGCCGACCGCGGCCCACAGCAGCGCCAGCACGAGCCCGCAGCGGAGAAAAAGCGAGTAGGGCATGGCAGGTCACCGAGTCGAGGAGGGAAAATTCTACCTAGTGTTTCTCCGGCGGCCCGGCGCGGGCACATTTTCTAACCACGCCAGGGCGGGGCGCGCCGTCCGGGCGGGACCACTGCCACTATGGGCATGTTTCCTGCGGTCATGCCGCCGCCTGTACCAGGCGTACGCGTGTTTTCTTTTCCACCCTCCATGGAGAGATCCCATGACTGCCAAGACCATGCAGGACCTATTCATTCATTCGCTGTCCGATATCTACAGCGCCGAGAAGCAATTGACCAAGGCCTTGCCGAAAATGGCCCGGGCCTCAACCAATCCCAAGCTGGCCGAAGTGTTCCAGAGCCATCTGGAAGAAACCCAGGGCCAGGTGGAACGCATCGACAAGGTGGTGGAGGCGTGCCAGCTGAAGCTCAAGCGCATGAAATGCGTGGCCATGGAAGGGCTGATCGAGGAAGGCCAGGAAATGATCGACGAGATCGAGAAGGGCCCCGTGCTGGATGCCGCGCTGATCGAGGCCGCCCAGAAGGTCGAGCACTACGAGATCGCCAGCTACGGCACGCTGCTGGCCTTCGCCCGCAACCTGGGCATGAAGGAAGCGATTCCGCTGCTGCAGGACACGCTGGCCGAGGAAAAGTCCGCCGACCAGAAACTGACCGCCCTGGCCGAAGGCGAAGCCAACCAGAAGGCGACCCAGAAGCGCGAAGCCGCTACCGCGTAAGAAACGGGGCGCGGCCCGGACTTGGGGCACGGCAGGGCCGGCTGCTTGGACTGCCGGAAAAAAGCGTGTACAATCTTGCCTCTTGACTGGGCACGCGTTCTTTTGCGCGCCGAGTTCGGGCTGTTAGCTCAGTTGGTAGAGCAGCGGACTCTTAATCCGTAGGTCGAGTGTTCGAGCCACTCACAGCCCACCAGATTCCAAGGCCGTTAGCGATGGTGATCGCTAACGGCCTTTTGGTTTCCAAGCGCTATGATGGAAGAGGCGTCAAACGCCGATCTGGAGGGGAAATGAAAGTCCAAGGGCAATGTCACTGTGGCGCGATCCGCTACGAGGCGGAAGTGCAGCCTGGTTCGATGCGGATATGCCATTGTCTCGACTGTCAGATCATGTCGGGTTCGGCGTTCCGCACGAATATCGCTGCGCCGGCCGAGACGTTTCGTTTGCTGCAAGGCGAGCCGCGCCACTATGTGAAGACCGCCGACAGCGGCGCGCGCCGGGTCACCGGTTTTTGCGGCCAGTGCGGCACGCAGCTCTACGCAACCGAACAGGATACGCCCAAGCGCTACTCGTTGCGGGTCGGCACCCTGGCGCAGCGAGACCAACTGGGCGGCCCGCAGGCGCAGATCTGGACGCGCCGCCGTGTCGGCTGGATGCCCTCGCTCGACGGCGTTGCCGAGAAGCAAGGGCAGCCCTAGCCTGTCAGGCCTGGAGCCAACGGCAAAGGCAGAGCGCCTGAGCGTTCGCCGGCTAACAGCAGAATTGCTGAAAGATCTCGCATTGGAAGTAGGGGGCGGACGCGTCGGTCGCCCCGACTCCCGCGTCCAGCACCGATCCCCAGCGCTGCTTACCTTGTAGACCTGGTAGGCGGTCGACTGGAACCGCTGATCCGGGCTGATGGACGACGCATCCTGAATTTCGGAGCCATCGGACAAGACCTTCACCCGCGCAGCGTCCTGGCCGCGGATGATGGGCCGGCTCGCTGGCGAGCGTTTCCCCCAGCGTGGCGAAGCGCTTGAGCACCAGTTCCTCTCCTTCCAGCACCGACACCGGCGTCATGTACGAATTCCGCGTTGGGCGCCGGATTACTTGAGCTGCCCGTCCCAAGCCATCGGCCCCAGCGGCGATTCCCGCGCCGCGTTGCGGTCTACCTTGCCCGTGGCGGTCAATGGCAGGTCTTCCGCGTATTCGATATAGCGCGGCACCATGGACGACGGCAAGCGGTCGCTTAGCCACGCGGCCAGCCCGGCCGGGCCGGGCAGCGAATCCGGTGCCTTGCCGACGACGAGCAGCCGTATGTCGTCCTCGCCCAGCGGCGCGGCGTGGCCGACGACGACGCAATCCTTGACGCCGGGGTGCATCCGCACTTCGCGTTCGATTTCCGACGGCGAGATGTTCTCGCCCCGCCGGCGGATCCGGTCGCGGTTGCGATCGACGAAATAGTAGTAGCCCTCGGCATCGCGGCGCATGATGTCGCCGGTGTGATACCAGAGGTTGCGCCACGCCGACAGCGTGGCCGGCGCACGGTTGAGATAGCCTTGCATCATGATGAAAGGCTGGCGGGGGCGGCAGACCAGTTCGCCGGCTTCGCCGGGCGCGACCGGCCGGTCGGCGTCGTCGACGATGGCGACCTCCCAATCGGGGTGGGCCATGCCCACCGAGCCGAAGCGGCGTTCCGGATAGGGGGTATGGATGAAGGCGCCGACCTCGGTAATGGCGAAGGCGCTCAGCATGCGCACGCCGAAGCGCCGCTCGAACGATTCGTCGTGGGGAACGTTGTACAGGGCGCGCAGGCGGTGCCGGCGGTCGAACGGCCCCGGCGGCAGCGCGTTGAGCACCGGGGTCATGGTGGGCGTGAGCAGCGCGATGGTGGCGCCGGCCTCGGCCACGGTCTGCCAGAAGCGCGATGCGCTGAACTTGGCGCCCAGGTGCACCTGGGCGCCGATCATGAAGGCGGGCAGCACGCCTTGCCGCGACGCGATCCCGTGGAACAGCGGCAGCGAAGTGTGCAGCACGTCGTCGCGCTGCAGCGCCGAAAGCCGCAGAAAGGTGCAGGCGTTGGCGAAGAAGTGCGCGTTGGGCATCAGCACGCCCTTGGGCGGGCCGCTGGACCCGGACGTGAAGAAGATGGCCTGGACCTGGTCGAACGTGGCCGGCCGCACCGGGTCGTCGCCGTCGCGTTCGAGCACGTCGTCGAATGCCAGGACCCGGACGGCGGGCGCGGCCTGCGCCGCCGGATCGACCACGATGGCAGCCTCGATGCCGGCCAGATGCCCGGCGCCCACCGACGAAAGGTGCGCCAGCTGCGCCGCGCCGACGATGACGACGCGGGGCTTGCAATCCTCGAGCGCGTTTTCGAGCAGCCGGCCCTTGAGGTCGGGGTTGACCAGCGCCATCGTCGCGCCGCGCAGATGCAGCGCGAACCAGGCAATGACGAATTCGGGGCAGTTGGGCAGGATGATGGGCACCACGCTGCCGGGGCCGACGCCGAGCCGCGCCAGGCCGCGCGCGAAGGCGAGCGACAATTCGCCGATTTCGCCGTAGGTGAAGCTGCGGTCGCCCATGGTCAGGAAGCGCCGGTGGGCGTCGCGCCGCACGCGTTCGGCGAACAGCGGCGCGAACACCCTCTGGTCCACGCTCAGCGTGCGCACGCGGGCGTCGAAATCCTGCTGCTTCGCCATCACGGTTCCAGGACGATGCGGCCGTTCACGTCGCCGGCTTCCATCCGCGCATGCGCGGCCGCGGCCTGGGCCAGCGGCAGCCGGTCGTCGATGACTGCGCGCACCCGGCCGCGCGACAGCAGATCGAGCGCGGTCGCCAGGTGCTCCATGCCGGGCGCATAGGACGACAGGATCTGCAGCCGCCGCAGCAGCACGATGGCGGGGCGCAGGTCGATCGATCCGCTGCCGACCTCGCCCACGGTCGCGACGCGGCCGTACAGCGCCATGCTGCGCAGCACGGTCTTCAGCGTGGCGACCCCGACGATATCGATACCGACGTCCGCGCCGCGGCCGCCCGTCAGCGCGATCACGCGGCCGCTCCAGTCTTCTCCGTGCCCGCTCACGATGACTTCGTCGGCGCCCAGTTCCCTGAGCAAGGCCGCCTTGGACTCGCTGGACGCGACGGCGATGACGAATGCGCCGGCGAGCCGCGCCAGCTGCACCCCATGTACGCCGAGCCCGCCGCTGGCGCCGGTGATCAGCACCGATTCGCCCATCGTGACGCGGGCGACGTCGCGCACCGCGCGCACCATGGTCCCGATGGCCGCCGCCGCCATGCAGGCGGCGGCGAATTCGACGTTGTCGGGCACCGGCCACACGCTGTCGGCGCCCAGCAGCACGTATTCGGCATAGCCGCCGTTGACGTCCTGCCCGATGAAATACGCGCTGGCGCAGGATTCCGAACGGCCGGTGCGGCAATACATGCACAGGCCGCAATGGCCGCGGCGCGGCAGGCTGGCCAGCCGGTCGCCGAGCCGCACGCCGCGCACGTTGGCACCGATACCGGCGACCGTGCCGGCGATTTCGGTGCCGAGCACCAGCGGAAACGACAGGTCGTCGCGGGCATCGCCGGCCGCGCCCCGGTAGCCGGCGGACCGCTTGCGGATGGTGCCATTGCGGATCAGCAGATCCTTGCGATCGATGCCGCAGGCGCCGACCTTCAACAAAATGTCGTCGGGCCCGGGCCGCGGAATCGGAAGACGCCCTGGGCGCAGCACGTCGGGGCCGCCGAATCCGGACATCAGCACTGCCTGCATCGTATCGTTCATCGGGAGGTTCGCACCTGTTTCAAAGAGGCTCCGAAGGCAGCGCTCATTGCTGCATGAGCTGTCGGAACGCGGGGTTGGCCAGATATTCGTGCCAGGAACGGTCGCGCGCCTCCAGCATTTCCTGGTAGGGCCCGGGCGCGACGTAGTCGACGCTGGTGTAGAGCTTCTGCATCAGGTTGACGAACTCGGGCGCCTTCATCGACTCGGCCAGCGCGTCGGACACCTGCTTGACGATGGCCGGCGGCACGCCCTTGGGGCCGACGAGGCCGTAGCTTTCGCCGTCGACATAGTCGATGCCGGCTTCGCGATAGGTCGGCACGTCGGGCAGGAATTCGGACCGCTTGGCCGAGCTGACGGCGATGGCGCGCAGCTTGCCCGCCTGCAGATAAGGCATCACCAGGCCCGGAATGGCGAAGCCGGCGTCGACCGTGCCGGCCAGGATGGCCTGGATCACGTCGGCCATGCCCTTGTAGGGAACGTGCGTGAAGCGGAAATCGCCGAACACCTGCGGCCCCACGCCGAAGGTGTGGCTGGCGGTCCCCACGCCGGCGCTGCCGAAATTGATCTTGCCGGGATGCTTGCGCGCGTAGGCCACGATCTCGGCCATGGTGCGATAGGGCGCGTCGGCGCGCACCACCAGCACGCCAGGCAGCGACGACACGTTGCCGATGGCGACGAAGTCCCGCAGCTTGTAGGGCACGTCGGCGCGCAGGGCCGGCAGCAGGGTCAGGCCCGCCGCGCCGGTGAAGAACAGCGTGTAGCCGTCGGGCGGCGCGTGCCGCACGATGTTGGCGCCGACGATGCCGCCGCCGCCCGGCGAGTTCTCGACCACGATGGGCTGGCCGTTCAGGCGCTTGCTCATCAGCGGCCCCAGCGTGCGGATCTGGGTATCCGACGCGCCCGGCGAAAAGGGAACGATGATGCGGATGGCACGGGTGGGGAAGGAGGAAGCCCCCTGCGCGGCGGCGCCGTGCGACGCCAGGCATGCGATGCCGGCGACGACGCCGGCCAGTGTCTTTCTGATTGTCATGGTGTCTCTCGTTATCGTGGGTGCCGTTGTGGCCGGCACTTTGCATCGTTCATAGGTCGAACGCGGGTTCCTCCAGTCCGGAGACGCCCGCATCGACGGCCAGCAGCCTGCCGGCCAGCGCCTGTTCCTGGCGCTGGGCTTCGGTCAGGCCGAATGTCATGGACGTGATGAAGAGGGTGCGCAGCCCCTCGCCGCCGAAGGCGATGCTGGTCGGCTTGGAAACCGGCAGCGCCAGCGCCCGTTCGATACGGCCCGCGGGGTCCAGGCGCAGGATCTGTCCGGCGCCGACCTCGGCGACCCACAGGAAACCCTGGCTGTCCATCGCGCAGCCGTCCGGCCGTCCGGCCCGGCCTTCGAAGTCCATGAAGACGCGGCGGCCTAAGATCGCGCCCGCGTCCGCGTCGAAGTCGTAGGCGTAGATGCGTCCGGGCCGCGAATCGCAGAAATACAGGGTGCGGTTGTCGGGACTCCAGGCGATGCCGTTGGACATCATGAAGCCGCGGTCCATCGCGCGCGCGGGCTGTCCGGGCGCCACGCGGTAGAGCACCCCGATGGGCGCCTTCAGGGCGCGGTCGAAGGAACCTATCCATAGCCTTCCCGCGCGATCCACCGCGCTGTCGTTGAAGCGTTCCTGGCCGAAATCGACCCCGTCCAGCGGCACCGGGTCGATGCGCCCCGAGGCCGGATCCATCACGGCCAGGCCGCGCTGGAATCCGATGACCAGCCCGCCCCGCGCGCGCCGGGCCACGCTGGAGGCGCGCTGCGGCAGGCGCCAGACGTCGGTCGTGCCGCCGTTCGGCCGGTAGCGCATGAGGGTCTTGGCGGCCGGCCCAGAATCGATCCAGTACAGCGCCTGCTCGCTCGCGGACCACAGCGGCCCCTCGCCGATTTCGTTGACGACCTCGGATACGCCGGCGACGCCGGCCTGCGTGGGCCGGGTCATGGCGCGGCGCCTCCGGCTTCGCGATCCCAGGCGGCGGCCGACAGGCCTGCCTGGATCAGCCTGACCTTTTCGACCTTGTCGGTCTGCGTGCGCGGCAGGCTGGGCAGGAATTCGACATAGCGCGGCACCATCGACCGCGGCAGCCGCTCGGCCAGCCAGTCGGCCAGCTGCGCCGCGGTCAGGCTGGCATCGGCCGCCTTGACCGCGACCAGCCGCACGTCGTCCTCGCCGTCGCGGGCGGGGTGCGGCAGGGCCGCGCATTCCATGACGTCCGGATGCGCGCCCGCCGCCTGTTCGATGTCGTAGGAGGAAATGTTCTCGCCGCGGCGGCGGATGCGTTCCTTGGCGCGGTCGACGAAGTAGAAATAGCCGTCTTCGTCCTGGCGCATGATGTCGCCGGTGTGCAGCCACAGATTGCGGAACGCCGCCACGGTGGCCTCGGGCCGGTTCAGATAGCCCTGCATCATGATGTAGGGCAGCCTGGGCCGGACCACCAGCTGTCCCGGCTGGCCGGCGGGCACCGGCAGGTCCTTGTCGTCGACCAGTTGCGCCTGCCAATCCTCGTGCACCCGCCCCATCGAGCCGGGGCGCCGCTCGGGCCAGCGGGTGTAGATGACCAGGCCGGTTTCCGACATGGAAAAGGCCTCCACCAGCCTGACGCCGAACCGTTCCTCGAACGCCGCATCGGCGCGCGTGTTGAATAGCGCGCGCAGGCGATGGGCGCGGTCGTGCGGTCCGGGCGGCCGCTCGAACAGGATGCGCGAGGTGCCCGGCGTGATCTGCGCGACCGTGGCGCCGCATTGCGCCGCCTGCTCCCAGAACCGCGACGCGCTGAAGCGCGCGCCGACGTGCACCTGCGCGCCCGCCAGCAGCGACGGCAACACGGCCAGCCGCGCGGCGAAGGCATGGAACAGCGGATATGGGGTGTACACCACGTCATCGCGCGTCAGGCCCACCGCGCGCACGAAGCCGCTGGCGGTCGAGAACTGGTGCGCGTTGAGCGTCTGCACGCCCTTGGCCGGCCCGGTCGTGCCCGAGGTATAGAACACCGTCTGCACGTCGCGGAAGTCGGTTTCCCGTTCCGGGTCCGGTCCGTCGGCCAGCGGCAGATCGCGGTAGTCCAGGTATTCCTTCGGCCCGGCGGGCAGCGCCAGGCCCTCCAGGCCGCCCCATACCGCGACCCAGTCGAGCTGGCCGCGGACTTCTTCCGACAGGGTGCCGATGGCGTCGACCAGCGCGCGGTCGATGATCAGCCCGCGCGCGCCGGAGTCCTTGAACGGCAGGTCCAGCATCGGGCCGCGCAGGGCGGTATTGAGCGGGACATTGGCGGCGCCGAGCAGCGCGCAGGCGAACCAGGCGAAAACGAACTCGCTGCAATTGGGCAGCATCATGGCCAGATACTGCTGGCGCTCCAGGCCGCGCCGCGCCAGCCCGCGCGCCAGGGCCCGCGCCTGCCGGTCGGTTTCCCGGAAGGTGTAGGTGCGGCCGCCGATGGTCAGAAAGGGGCGGTCCGCGTCGGTGCGGGCGCGCATGCTCAGGACCGGGCCGATGCGCCGCTGCTCCAGAGGGATGTCCGCCGGGTCGAAGCCGGGTATCGATGCGTCTTCGGACGGCCGTGCGCAGGCGATCATGCAGCATCCCCTTCGCGCGGCCCCGGCACCGGCCGGAACTTGACCAGGGACACCGTTTCGGTCACGTCGTCGAAGCTGACCTCCACAGGCATGCCGATGCGGATGTCGCGCCGGTCGATGCCGACGATGTTGGTGATCAGCCGCGGGCCTTCCTCCAGTTCCACCAGCGCGACGTTGTAGGGCAGGTCGTTCTCGAATTCGGGAAAGTACTTGCGATGGAAGGTGCAATGGGACCAGACATGGCCGCGGCCGCTCAGCCGCGGCCAGCGCACGTCGCGGCTGCCGCAGCGCGGGCACCAGCGTTCGAACTGCACGCGGATGAATCCGCACGAACCGCATTGCGGCAGGCGCAGTTCGTGGGCCTTGGCGGCTGCCCAGAACGGCCGGTTCAGGTCGTCGATGAGCGGCAGGGGCTTGGTGTAGGCGGCGGGGGCATTCATACCGGTTCGCTCCCATAGATGACCGACGTCGTGACGGGACCCGGCGCGATGTACTGGATGAGCCGGGCGCCGGCCACCTGGCGTTCGCCGCAGCCGCCGCGTATTTGCCGCACCGCCTCGGCGTTCAGGTTCCAGCCCTGCATATAGCTTTCCGAAAGATGTCCGCCGCTGGTGTTGGTGGGCAGCGCGCCGCCCAGTTCCAGCCGGCCGTCCTGGACGAAGGCGCCGCCTTCCCCGACGCCGCAGAAGCCGAAGCCTTCCAGCCCGAACAGCACGGTGGCGGTGAAGTTGTCGTAGATCATCAGCGCGTCGAGATCGTCGCGGTCGACGTCCGCCATCGCATAGACCTTGCGCGCGACGCTTTGCATCGGCGCGCGGTTGAAGTCGTCGGAGACCAGTCCCTCGGCCAGGCTGGATGCCTGCGCCACCCCGCGGACGTAGACCGGCGGATGGCGCAGGTCGCGGGCCAGGCCGCTGCGGGTCAGGATCATCGCGACGCCGCCGTCGTTGATCTGGCAATAATCGAGCAGCCGGAACGGTTCGCAGATGAAGCGCGACGCCTGGTGGTCGGCCACCGTGATGGGCGTGCGCATGACGGCGCCCGGATTCAGCGCCGCATGCTTGCGAAATGCCACCGACACTGCGGCGAGCTGTTCGGTGGTGGTGCCGTACTGCATCGCATGGCGCGCGAACATCAGCGCATTGACGGCGCCGGGCGAGGTCATGCCGTACGGAAACCACATCTGCTCGGCGGCGGTGTCGTAGCGGTCGGCCGCGCCGCCGTATTTCGCGCCGGCCGAGCGGCCGTCGTTGCCGTAGACCAGGGCGATGGTTTCCGCCTGCCCGGTCATCAGGGCCTGCACGGCGATCTGGATCGAGACGCCGCACATCCTGCCGTTGGACGGCTGCACCGACACGAAATCGGGATTGATGCCCGTCATTTCGCACAGCTTCTGGTAATTGCCCACGCGGTGCATGACCAGGCCGTCGATGGCGGCCGCGGTCAGGCCCGCGTCGGCCAGCGCTTCGTGGAACGCCCAGGCGCCCAGCGCGGTGGAGTCATAGTCGGGCAGGCGTCCGTAAGGGGTATTGCCGACGCCGATCACGGCGATGCGGGTATCGATGATCCGTCTCCTTGGCCACGTTGCGAACTCCATCTTAGGGGCGCCGGTGGAATCCAAGAAGTTCATTCTCTTCATGTTCAAAATCGATCTGGTGCATGTCGAGGGCGAGCGGGAGGCGCGCCTGGACGGCTCCCGCCGCGCGCGGCCGGCACCGCCGTTCTAGATGTCCCGGCTGACGTCGGCGATCAGTTCGCGCAGCCACTGCTGCGCCGGATCGCGATGGGTGCGCGCCAGCCACAGCATCGACAGTTTCAGCTCCGGCAGCGCGAAGGGAGGAGGGAAGATGCGTATCGGCAGCGAATCGGCAAAGCGCCGCGCGATGCGGCTTTGCACCGTCAGGATGAGGTCGGAATGCGCGGCGATGTCGGTGGCCGAGAAATAACGGGGAATCGCCATCACGATATTGCGGCGCAGGTGCAGCTTGGCGAGGGCCAGGTCGGGGACGCCTGTGAAGGTGGCGCTGGGCGATACCTGGATGTGCCCTGCCGCCAGATAGCGGTCCAGGGTCAGGGGCTCGCCGGTTTGTAGCAGGCCGGCCCGCGTCACGCACGCGTAGTCCTCGCTGAACAGCAGGCGCTTGTGCGCCTGCGCGGGCGGCTTGCGGATGAAGCCGATCACCATGTCCACGCGGCCTTCGGTCAGGTCTTCCTGGTATTTGTCGAGCGTGATCGGCCGCACCAGGATGCGCACGCCCGGGGCGGTCCGCCGCACGCGTTCGACCAGCGGCAGCCAGAGCGTCAGCTCCACGTAGTCGATGGTGCCCACGTAGAAGGTATGGGTAGTGGTGGCGGGATCGAAGGGCCCGTTGGCGAACACCGATTCGACGTCGCGCAAGGTGCGCGCCACCTGGTCGCGCAGTTGTTCGGCGCGCGGCGTGGGCTGCATGCCGCGCGGTCCGCGCACCAGGATGGGGTCGCCGAACATTTCGCGCAGCCGCGCGAGCGCGTGGCTCATGGCCGATTGGCTCAAATGCAGCGCCTGCGCGGCGCGCGTCACGCTTTCTTCCTTGAGCAGCGTATCGAGCGCGACGAGCAGGTTCAGATCACGATTGCGCAGGTGCACGATGATTCGACGCGGGCAGCCCACGGCGGGCGGCCCAGTCTAAACCATCTACCGGCGATCCGCCCGGAACAGCCGGAGCACCGGCCGGATGTCGTCCTCCTCCTGGAGTTCCCAGAGCCTGGCCAGGATTTCCGCAATGTCGGCCTCGGCCAGCACCGGCGAAGCGAGCTGCCTGAACTTGGCTTGCACCTCGGCATCGGAAAGCGGGCTCTTGGTATGGCCCTTGAAGTAGCGTGTTTCCGCTACCCTTTTTTCTCCGGACTTGAGGGTCGCTTCGATCCGGCATGGCCATTCCTGCGGATACAGCGCATTGAACGAGGCGTTTTCCCGGACCGTGGTCTTTTCGATGAGCGCCTTGAGCCGCGGGTCGGCGAGCCGGTCGGGGCCGAAGCTCGCCTCCGTCACGTCGCCGTCGGCGAGCGCCACAGCGACCAGGTAGGGGATGCTGTTGCCGGCGGTTTCGTGGGTGGCCGGACGCCACAATGGCGAGCGCGGATCCTCGAAGCGCCTGGCGACCCAATAGGACTCGATGACGATGGCGTCGATGTCCGCCACGCTGATGCTGTCGCGCAGCTGCAGCGCGGCGGTGATCGGGCTCTGGGCATGGGCGACCGCGGGGTAGCGCTTGAGGTTCGTCTGCGAAATGCGGTAGGGCGTCCCGTCGCCGCCGAACGGCGCCCATTCGAACCGCAGGCCGAGGTTGTTCCAGAGCCCCCACTTGCCTTCGATCGGCGCGTCCGGGCCGGTGATGCCGGCGCGCGCCGCTTCCGCGGCGAACACGGCGTTGCGGGCCGCGTTGGCGCCGGCGCTGTTCTTCCACATCGAAAGCGCGCCGGTGCGCGTTTGTTCCAGGGCCACGTTGGGCACCACGGCAAGCGCGATGGTGTTTTGCAGCTGGTCGACGCCCAGCCCCATCAGCTTCGCGCTGCCGAGCGCGCTGCCCACCAGGCAGTAGAAGGTGTTGTCGAGGCCCTGCTCGCGCGCGATCGCGTCGGCGAAATTGCAGCTCGCCTCGTAGGACAGGACCGTCGCGGTCAGCAGCGCGCTGCCGCTGGCGCCCAGCGCGTCGGCGGTCGCCAGGATGCCCGACAGGGCATCGCTCGGGTGGCAGGTCGACTGCGACATGTATACGTCGTTGAAGTCGAGCGCGTGCACCATCGTGCCGTTGGCGAACGCCGCCATCTGCGGCGTGGTCGGCGTCTGCGAGCCCAGCACTCTGGCCGCCGGCGTGCCGGTGCTGGCGGCCGCCATGGCGCGGGTGATCCGGCACAGCTCGGTGTCGTACCCGCCCATGGCGCAGCCCAATGCGTCGATCAGCTTGGATTTGGCGCTGTGCAGGACGTCCTGGGGAATGTCCTCGAGGCGCAGCTCGTGCGCGTAAGCGGCGAGGGTTTCGGTGCTCCGGTCCATGAGGGTGCTCCTTTCGTCCGTGTGCCTCAGTGCGTGGCGCTACCCTTGATCATGGTGCGGTACATCAGCCGCTTCTCGTTCTCGGCGTAGTCGGCGGTCGCGGCGTGCAGCGTCGCGCGGTCGTCCCAGATGACGAAATCGCCGGTGCGCCATGCATGGCTGTATTGCAGCGCCGGATTCTGCGTGCTGTGCTCGTACAGCCGCTTCAGCAGCGCCTCGCTTTCCGCCGGGTCCATGCCGACGATGTAGTCGGTCATGGCTTCGTGCACGAAAAGGGCCTTCCTGCCCGTTTCCTCGTTGGTCCGGACCACGGGATGCTGCACCGGCGGCGTGTTCCTGAGCTGCTCGTCGGTAAGGGAAGGGACTTTGCGGCCCGGCCGCTGCTTGCCGTAGTAGTGCACCGCCACCAGTCCGTCGATCTTCCTCTTGGTCGCCTCGTCCAGCGTCTCGTAGGCCCTGCACATGTTCACGTAGCGGGTATTGCCGCCCTTGCCGGGAATGGCGACGGCATACACCACCGTGGCCTTGGGAGGCTCGGCGATGAAGGTTTCGTCGGTATGGAACAGGGTGCCGCGGATGATCCGCTTGCCGTCCTTCACGTCGCGGTCTTCGCTGGTGATGACGCCGCCTTCGGGATGCTTGTCGGAGCGATACGACTCCAGATGCTGGACCTTCGGCACGCCGAAGTTGCGCGCGCCGTCGAGGAATGCCCCCATGTCGTCGAAGCGCTGGCCGCGCACGCACAGGACGAGGTGTTCGAGCAGGGCCTGGTTGAGCGCCGCGCGGTCGCTCGCGGTCAGGTTGTTCAGGTCGACGCCGGTCACTTCGGCGCCCATTACATCACTCAGCGGGGAAATCTTCATTGCGCTTTCCTGGAAAATTGCGGCCTGGCATTGACGATCATGGTCCCGGGCAGGCTGCAATCGCCGGAACCATTGCGTGCATGCGTACATATCAGTCCATCTTTGCGCCGGAGTCGCGCACCACCTTCTGCCACTTTGCGATGTCCTGCTTCAGGTAGGCGGCGAATTCCTCGGGTGTGGTGCTGACCGGTTCGGCCCCCAGCACCGCCCATTGCTGGATCACCGCCGGCAGGGCCACGATCCGCGCCACCTCGGCGTGCAGCTTCCGGACGATGGCCGCCGGCGTGTTCGCCGGGGCGAGCAGGCCATACCACAGCGACACCTCGAAATTGGGCAGGCCGGCCTCGGCGACGGTAGGCAGTTCGGGCGCCGCCGCCGTCCGTTTCGCGCCGGTGGTCGCCAGCGCGCGCAGCTTGCCCGCCTTGGCCTGCGGCAGCGCGATCGGCGACCCCGGAAACATCACCTCGATCTGGCCGCCCATCAGGTCGGTGACCGCCGAGGTGATCGTGCTGTACGGAACGTGGGCCATCTTCACGCCCGCGAGCGTGTTGAACATCTCTCCGGCCAGGTGCGGCGGGCTGCCATTGCCGGGCGAGCCGAAATGCAGCTTGCCGGGTTGCGCCTTGGCGAGCGCGATGAGCTCCTGCACCGACCTGGCAGGCACGCCCGGGTTCACCACCAGGACGAGCGGAGACGTGGCGAACAGGCTGACCGGCGCGAAATCCTTGAGCGAATCGAACGGAATGTCCTGGTAAAGGCTCGGGTTGATCGTCAGGTTGTTGACCGTCAGCAGCAGGGTGTAGCCGTCGGCGGGAGACTTGGCGACCGCGGCGGTGCCGATATTCGTGTTCGCGCCGGGCCGGTTCTCGACCACCACCGGCTGCCCCCATTTCTCGGTCAGGTGCTGGGCGATCGTCCGGGCCAGGACGTCGGTCGGGCCGCCGGCCGCCAGGGGAACGATGATGCGGATGGGCTTGCCGGGATACGTATCGGCTCGCGCGCCGGCGGTACAGCCCAGCAGCGCCATGGCGCACAGCAACAGATGAAGAATGCGAACGCTCATCACAAACCTCCTCGTGTCTTGCGCGTCCGCCATCTCTTGTTCCGAAAGCCGCTGCCGCGGCAAGGCGCAATGGGTAGACGCTTTGTATTGGCGCGCTGTCTGCAGGCGCCCGTCATTCGGATGACGGCTGCAGTCTAGGTGCCGGTATGGAGGAGGGTCAAACGACCTTTCGCGATGGTTCCATGACGTCCCGCAATACTGGGCGGGGCTTACTGATGGCGCGTGGCGAAGGGGATTTCCGAGGGAATGGGCGTCATTTCGTCCGCCGGGGTTTCGCGGAATCTGTCGATTTCCTCGCGCGTCAGGTGGGGCGCGAACAATGACAGGAAGCGATAGACGAACTTCCGCAGATAGTCGCCGCGCCGCAGGTAGACGTTCACGATGCCGTGTTCGAAAAGATGCCCCGCGTCGCGGGTCCGCAGCGTGGTGTCGGCGGCTTCGTCGTAGGCGATCTGCGGCAGGATGGCGACGCCCATCCCCATCGCCACGTAGGTCTTGCAGATTTCCGGATCGATGGCCTGGAGCGCGATGGTCGGGTGCAGTCCGATTTCTTCGAATACCTGCCTGACGACGCGCCGGCTGCGAAAGGTATCGTCGTAGGTGATGAGGGGGTATTGCGCGATGTCTTTCAGCTCCAGCTTTTCGGTGGACAGCAGCGGATGGCCGATCGGCGTGACGAGATAGCGGCTGAGCTTGTAGGCGGGGATGCTGACGAGCCCGTCCACGCTGTCGGGCGCCAGGCTGATCGCGAGATCGGCGGCCCCCGCGCTGACCAGACGGCAGCATTCGGTGGGGGTGCCGGCGCGCAGCTGCAGCGAGACGTCCGGGTGCTGCCTGGCGAACTCCCTCACGAAGGCCGGCAGCGTGTGGCGCGCATGAAGGTGCGTCGTGGCGACGATGAAGCTGCCGACGCTCTTGCCGCTGAAGTCGGCCGCCGCCGCCTGCATCTTCTCCGCATCCCTGACGATGCGCTCTGCTATCGGGATCAGCGTGAGGCCCGCGTCGGAAAGGCCGGTCACGCGGTTGCGCTGGCGCACGAAGATGGTGACGCCGAGCTCCTGTTCGAGTTCCAGGATCTGTTTGCTTACGCCCGATTGGGAGGTGTGCAGCGCCTGTGCGGCGGCCGAGATGTGCAGGCCATGCTTGAGTACTTCACAGAGCGCGCGAAGTTGACGTATGTTCATTGCCCGCCACTGGCTTTCCGGGTCCGATACGCTCGAACGCCGCTGCGGCCAGCGTCCAGAACGCCGGCAGGAAGCATTCTGCCACCAGCAGCGGCTGTCCGCCGCGCCAGAACACCGAGCGGCGCGCCCACGGCCCGCCCGGCGGCGCCTCCGGCAGCACCCGGCGCACCACCGCGTACAGCGCGATGGCCGGCCGTATCCGCACGCACGCGAACGCCGAGCGGCGCACGCTGCGGTCGTGGTAGAGCATGTCGGCCAACGGCCGGGTACGCAGCCGCCGCATGCCCTTCCATACGCCGTGCGAGGCCGGCAGCGGCGCCAGGCTGCGCGCCGCCACGCAGTCCACCCCGTCAACCGACATGACTATCTCGCGCAGCCAGACCGGCGTGCCGGGCGCAAGGCCCATGGCTTGCGCCTCGTCGACGGGTACGCCTCCGGCGTGCTCGCGCAGCACGCGCAGTCGCACCGGGCCCAGGCCGCGCAGGCCGGCGGTGAGCGCGCCCGGGCGCAACAGCCAGGTCTTGTAGAGGCTCGGGAGGGAGGGAGGCAGCGTGGCTTGCCAGCCACGGCTGCTGGTTGGGCAAAAAATCGTCATGGGCCGCCAATTATGCCAAGCCCCTCATCGACACGCGCAGACCCCTCTGGGTTCCTTACGAGGAGACGGCCCGGTTCGGCCGCTAAAGGCGGGATCCTGGACGCGGGCCCGGCATTGTTCAGTGACCCATAATGGGATATTGTTCTAATTATGAAACACCGCAATGACTCTTTCTTTGGCATTTTCATCCACGTCCTCCAAGAACCATGACGCGCAAATTCCTGTTCACCTCCCTTCTCTGCGTCGTCCTCGGCGCAGGCTCGCTTGCCCACGCGCAGGAGTATCCGAGCAAGCCGGTCAAGCTTGTCGTTCCCTTTACCGCTGGCGGCGGGGTGGATGCGCTAGGTCGTGCGCTGGGCGAGAAACTCGCGTCAAAACTGGGCCAGCCTGTCATCGTCGATAACCGGCCTGGCGCCAGCGGCAACATCGCCGCGGAGTACGCTTACAGGGCTGCGCCCGACGGCTACACGCTTTTTCTTGCGGGCGAAGGCCCCTTGGCCGTCAACAAGATGCTGACGGCCCATCTCAACTTCGACCCCGACAAATTCGAGCCCGTCTCTCTGCTCACGCAGACCCCGATGATGATCGTCGTGAATCCCAAGGTGCCTGTCCGGACACTGCAGGAGTTGATTGCATACGGGAAGGCGAACCCCGGCAAGCTGAGTTTCAGCTCCGCCGGGCAGGGCGGGCCGTCGCATCTGGCCGCGGAGCTCTTTCAGGCGGCAACCGGCGCGCGCTTCCTGCACGTTCCGTACAAGGGAATCGCGCCGGCCTTCAACGACGTGCTCGCTGGACACGTCGATATGATGTTCGGGTTCGAGGCGTCCGTGGGCCCCTACATGCACCAGGACGATAAGGTCCGCGTGCTTGCCGTCACGGGCACGAAACGCCATCCCGCGTTGCCGGACGTGCCGACGGTGTCCGAGATATTGCCTGGATTTTCCGCGGTGAGCTGGACCGCCCTGGTGGCGCCGCCCGGCACGCCCGCCTCCGTGATCCAGAAACTGTCGGCGGCAACGATCGAGGCCATGCATACGCCTGAGATCGTCAGCCGGATGCGTGAGCAGGGCTACGATGTGGTGGGGACCGACATCGCTGGCGCAAGGGCATATATCAGGCAGGCCACCGAGCGCTCGCAACAGGCAGTGCGGACCGCCGGGATTACGCCCGAGTAGTCCCGGCGCGGCCGGCTCCGCGAACGTCCTCGGCCGTGACATATTCCATAATTGATAAATTAACTATTTTTGGTATAAGAATAAAGCGGCGCCGGCACGAAGATGATCACACGGGACGAGGATGAATACCACTGGCTCAGCGAGATGAACAAGGCAGCCAATGTGGTGCTGCTGGAGAACCGGATCATCGACGCGGCCACGGCGCGCAGGAATGCCGATGCCATCGTCAGGCTCGACGCCGAGATGCGGAAGCCCGGCGCGGACCGGACCGGCAATTATCAGCAGATCGAGCCCAGGCTGATCGACATCGGCGGCGTGGAGGTATCGACCCTTCATTGCGGGCGCAGCCGCGTCGATATCGTCGCGACGAGCCGCCGCTTGCTGCTGCGGCCGCAGATTCTGTGCGCGATGGAGAGGCTGAACGCCGCGCGGCAGGCCTTGCTTCGGTTCGGCGAGAAGCACAAGCGTGCCCTGGTTCCCGCGTATACGCAGGGCAGGCAGTCTGCCGGCGTGCCGGTCGGCCACTACATCACGGCCTATACGGCGGCGCTCGAGGTCGAATTCGACAATCTCCGTCAAGCCTACGACATCGTCAACCAGTCGCCGCTCGGCGCCGGCGCCGTCGCGACTTCCAGCTTTCCGCTCGACCGGCACCGCCTTTCAGACCTCCTGGGCTTTTCACGGCCGATCGAGAACTCGCTGTTCGCCAACGAACTCTCGGTCATCAGCGCCGGAGCGCGGGTGGTGAGCGCGACGACGTCGGGGGCGCTCATCATCGGAGCGCTGGCTTCCGACATCGAGCAGCAGTATGCGCGCACGGTGCCCTGGTTTACCGTCAGCGAAGGGCCAGGCTTGACCGGTACCAGTTCCAGCATGCCCCACAAGGTCAATCCCACCATCGTCAACGACATCCGGCAACAGGCCAGCGTTCTGGTCGGGACGGGCATGACCTACACGGTGCGTTCCCATAACGTGCCACACGGAATGCCGGATTCCAAGCGCGGCGAGCCGAACGTGGCCATCGGCCAATACGCCAAGATGATGGACGATGTCGCCCGTCTCTTCGGTAACCTGAACTTCGATGAGAGCGTCGCGCGGCAAGAGGTGGAGACCGAGTACTCAGCGACGCCCGAACTCGCCGACACTTTGCAACGCATGCACAAAGTGCCTTTCCGCGTCGGACACCACTTCGCGTCGGCAATCGTGGAGTACGGCAGGGCGCACGGCCTGCCTCCGGCAAGGTTCCCGTACGCCGTTGCCAGGACCCTCTACGCAAACATCGCGGGACAGGCCGGCATCGCGCCGAACGAGCTGCCGCTCGACGAAGTGCAATTCGAGCAGGCGATCTCGTCCACCAACATGGTGGCAAGCGCGCTCGGCCTGGGCGGTCCGCAACCGGCGGAGGTCGACCGGATGATCGCCGCCGGCGGCGATCGCACCGCTTCCGATGCGCGATGGATCGCGCATCAACGCGCCCGCCTGGCAGAGGCATCGCAGCTGCTGCGAGATGCCTTCCAGGCAACCCTGGAGACGGGGCCCGTCTGACATCCCGCCAAGGCGGCAGGAATCCATGACAGCACAAACCAATTCAGTTCTCGAGTCCAGGAGCAAGGCGGGGCGACCACCCGTGACGGACATCCTCGCGAAATGGATCGCCGGCCTGGAGTACTCGCAGGTCCGCGGGAACGTCGCTGAATCCGCCAAGCGGGCCATCGCCGATACCATCGGCGTGGCGCTTGCCGCCCGCGATGACGAAGCCGTCCGCTGCATTCTTGAAGCAGTCGGGGACGAAAGCGGCCCGTGCAGCGTCTGGGGCACTTCAGTTCTGACCACCGCGCGCAACGCAGCGCTCGC
This sequence comes from Pigmentiphaga soli, assembly GCF_039541095.1. Taxonomy (NCBI): domain Bacteria; kingdom Pseudomonadati; phylum Pseudomonadota; class Betaproteobacteria; order Burkholderiales; family Alcaligenaceae; genus Pigmentiphaga; species Pigmentiphaga soli. The sequence goes on along the minus strand of NZ_BAABFO010000004.1, from coordinate 69,446 downwards.
CAATGGCGCCATGGCGCATGCGCTCGATTTCGACGACAACAATCGCGCCATGTACGGCCATCCCTCGGTGCCCGTGCTGCCCGCCGTTTTCGCGCTGGCCGACGAAGCGGGCGCCGCGGGCGCGGACATCGTCCTGGCCTATATCGCCGGAGTCGAAGTCGAATGCAGGCTCGGCCGGGCATTGACGTTCGAGCACAGCAGCCGCGGCTGGCACACCACGCTTACCCTGGGCACCGTGGGCGCTGCCGCCGCCGCCGCGAAATTGCTGCGCCTGAGCGGCCAGCACACCCGCAACGCGCTCGCGATCTCGGTGTCCATGGCCGGCGGCGTACGCCAGAACTTCGGAACGATGGCAAAGCCGCTGCACGCAGGGCTCGCGGCGCAGAACGGCGTCCTCGCGGCGAAGCTGGCCAGCAAGGGGCTCGTCGCCAGCCCGAAAGCGATCGAGGGCCACGAAGGCTTTTTCGATGTGTTCACCGCGCCGGTAGCGCTCGACTGCGAAAAGGCAATCGGCGGACTCGGGACCAGCTTCGAGCTGCTGCGGAACATTCCGAAGATCCATGCCTCCTGCGCGGCGGTGCACACCGCGGTGGACATCCTGCTGGAAGGACTGCGCCAGGGCGGAATCCAGAAGGGCGACATCGAAAGGGTGAAGTGCGGCGTCAGCTATCATGCGCTCAACCAGATGCGGTACGGCGCGCCCGGGAATGTCGTCGAGGCGCGTTTCAGCATCCCGTACTGCGTTGCGGCAGCCCTCGTCTTCGGAAAGCTGGGCGCCCGTCAGTTCACTGACGACGCATTGGGGGCCCCGGAGGTGCGTGACCTGATGGCAAAGATCGACGTTTCGATTCTTCCGGAATTCAGCACGCAGGAGCTGTTCCAGAAGGCCCATGACACCGGGACGGCCTACACGGAGGTCGAGGTGACGCACGGGTCCGGGAGGGTTTTCAGGATGCGTCGGAATCACCAGAAGGGCTACCCCGACTCGCCTCTTTCGGAGGCGGACTTTCACGCGAAGTTCATCGATTGCGTGTCGGCCGGGTTCACACTGCAGTCCGCCGAGCGGACCTGGAGCGGCCTGATGCAGATCGACCAGGAGCCGGTCGTGAATCCGGCTGCCGTCCTGTCGAAAGAGGCGCTGGCCGCGGCCTGACGAAGCAGCGGAGCCCGGACCGCGTGGCGGACGACTAAGCCGCGTCGGTTTCGCCCGGCAGAGTCACCACGCCCTGCGCCTGCAAGTCCCGCAACTGCTCGTCCGACAGCCGCAACAGGCTTTGCAGGACTTCCCGCGTGCCCTCGCCCAGCGTGGGCGGCGCGCTGCGCACAGGCACCCGCCGGCCGTCCAGGCGATACGGCGGCGCCAGCACGTAAGTCTTGCCGGCCACCGGGTGCGGCAGCTCGCGCACCAGTCCGCTGCGCCGGCTGCGCTCGCTGGTCAGCGCCTCGTACAGGCCGGATACGCGCCCGCAGGGAATGCCGCAAGCCGTCAGGCGTTCGAGCAGCACGTCGCGCGTCAGGGTCCTGAACAGCTCGGTCATCGTGGACAGCAGCGCCAGGCGGTTGCGGGTGCGCTCCAGGTTGGAGCAATAGCGCGGGTCCTCGACGATGTCGGGGCGCATCAGCACGTGGCGGCACAGTTTTTCGAACTGGGCGTTGTTGCCCACGGTGACGATGAAGGGGCCGTCGGCCGCCTCGAACATGCCGTAGGGCACGATCGACGGATGGGCGTTGCCGTAGCGCACCGGGTCGTGGCCCAGCTGCATGGCTTCCAGCCCGTAATAGCCGGTGATCGAAATGCCGCAATCGTACAGCGCCATCTCGATCAGGCGGCCGCGGCCCGTGCGCTCGCGGCGGAACAGCGCGGCCAGCACGGCCTGGGCGGCGTACATGCCGGTCATCATGTCGACCACGGCCACGCCGAATTTCAGCGGCGGCTGGCCGGCCTCGCCGTTCATGGCCATCAGCCCGGCCTCGCCCTGGACCACGAGGTCGTAGCCCGGACGGGCGGCCTCGGGGCCGGAGCTGTCGTAGCCGGACACCGAGCAATAGATGATGTCGGGCCTGATCGCCTTCAGGCATTCGTAGCCCACGCCCAGCTTTTCGGCGCCGCCGTGCTTGAAGTTGTGAATCACCACGTCGAACTGCGGCAGCAATTCGTGGATCAGGCGCGCGCCCTCCGGCGACTGGAGATTGACCGTGATGGAGCGCTTGTTGCGGTTCATGACCGAGTAGTAGGTGGTCTCGGTCCGCCCGATGCGCGTGCCCCAGTCGCGCGTGTCGTCGCCGCGCCCCGGGTGTTCGACCTTGACGACTTCGGCGCCGAAGTCGGCCAGCACCTGGCCGCACAAGGGGCCGGCGAACACGCGGGAAAGGTCCAGCACCCGCACGCCTTCCAGCGGGAGGTCCATGCCGTCGTCGCCGGCGGCCGTGGCTGCGGCGTTCATCGTGCCTGGCTCCCGGGCGCGAGCCGTCCCTCGGCACCGGCCTCGTCCTGGCGGCCCAGCGCGATGAAGCGGGCCAGGTGGTGGTCTTCGTCGCCGAACTGATGGTCGATCATCACGAGGCGCTTGGCGTAGTGGGCCAGCGGCAGTTCCCAGGTCATGCCTATGCCGCCGTGCAGCTGGATGCTTTCCTGCGCGACCAGCGTGCCGGCGCGGCCGGTGGTGTACTTGGCGGCCGACAGGGCGCGCTCGCGCGCGACGCGGTCCTCGCCGTCGATGGCGGCGGCGGCGTTGATGACGGCCGAACGGGCCTGCTCGATTTCCAGCAGCATGTCGGCCATGCGGTGCTGCAATGCCTGGAAGCTGCCGATGGGCACGCCGAACTGCTTGCGGGTGCGCAGGTATTCCAGCGTGTAGTCCCGGGCCACGTCCATGGCGCCCACGGCCTCGGCGCACAAGGCCAGCACGGCGTAGCCGGCGATGCGTTCCAGGATGTCCGCGCCCGCGCCTTCCGTGCCCAGCAGGGCATCGGCGCCGACGTTCACGCCGGTGAAGCGCAGTTCGGCGGCGCGGCCACCCTCGAAACGGTTGTAGCCTCGCCTGGCGATGCCGGCGGCGTCGCCGGGCACCAGGAACAGGCTGATGCCGGCGGCTTCGCCGGCCGTGCCCGAGCTGCGGGCCGACACCAGCAGCAGGTCGGCCTGTTCGCCGAAGCCGACCACGCCCTTGGCGCCGTCGATCGTCCAGCCGTCGCCATTCCGGCTGGCGGCGGCCGCGACGCTGGCCAGTTCGTAGTGGCTGCCGGGCTCGTCGTGCGCCAGGGCGGCAACGCATTGGCCGGCCATGATGTCTTCCAGCCTGGCCTTCTGGCGGGCGCTGCCGGCCCGGACCAGGGCCTGTCCGACCGCCAGCGCGCCCAGCAGCGGTTCGGCCACCAGGCCGCGGCCCAGGCATTCGAATACCACGCCGATGTCGAAGCCTTTGCCGCCGAGGCCGCCTTCTTCTTCCGGGAACAGGGCGCCGATCGCGCCCAGTTCGGCGAACCGCGCGTACAGCGCGGGGCTGTGGCCCTCGGGACCGTAGGCGATCTCGTTGCGCGTGCCGATGCCGTACCGTTCGGCGATGAATCGGTTCAGGGTGTCCGCCAGCATGCGGCGGTCTTCGGTGTGTTCGAAGTTCATGGTGCCTTTTCCCGCTTCACAGGCCCAGGATCATCTTGGCGATGATGTTCTTCTGGATTTCGTTGGAGCCGCCGAAGATCGACAGTTTGCGATGGTTGAAATAGGCAGCCGCGGCCGTCGCGGCCTCCTCGGGGCCCACCGGTTCGCCGGCCTGGCCGCCATGCAAGGCTTCTTCGATGAAGGGCGCCGCGTAGGGCCCCATGGCGCGCCGCGTCAGCGACAGGATCTCCTGGCGGATCTCTGTGCCCTTGATCTTGAGCATGGAGCTTTCCGCGCCCGGCGCGCCGCCGCCGGCCACGGCGGCGATCACGCGCAGGTTGGTGGTTTTCATGTTTTCGAGGTCGATCTCGACGCGCGCCATGCGGGCCGCGAACAGCGGGTCGTGCGACAGCGGCCGGCCATTGCGCCGCACGCGCCCGGCCACGGCCTTGAGCCTTTCCAGCGCGGCCACCGAGAAACCCACGCCGGCGATATTGGTGCGCTCGTAGGTCAGCAGGTACTTGGCGCAGGTCCAACCTTTGTTCTCTTCGCCCACCAGATTCGCGACGGGCACTTTCACCTCGGTGAAGAACACTTCGTTGACTTCGTGTTCGCCGTCCAGCGTGATGATGGGACGCACCTCGACGCCGGGCGTCTTCATGTCGACCAGCAGGAAGCTGATGCCCTGCTGCGGCTTGGCCTGCCTGTCGGTGCGCACCAGGCAGAAGATCATGTTGGCGTAGTGGCCCAGCGTGGTCCAGGTCTTCTGGCCATTGACGACGTAGTGGTCGCCCTGGCGCACCGCCGTGGTCTTGACCGAAGCCAGGTCCGAGCCGGCGCCGGGCTCGGAATAGCCCTGGCACCACCAGTCGTCGCCGTTCAGGATGCGCGGCAGCCAATAGTCCTTCTGCGCCTGGCTGCCGTACTTGATGAGCACCGGGCCCAGCATGTTGACGCCGAACGGCACGATGCGCGGCGCGCCCGCCAGCGCGCACTCGTGCTCGAAGATGAATTTCTGCACGGCGGTCCACCCCGGGCCGCCGTATTCCCTGGGCCAGTGATTGGCCAGCCAGCCGCGCCGGTTCAGCGTGGCGTGCCAGCCTTCCAGATCGTGCTTCGAAAGGCGCAGGTTGTTCCTGACCTTGTGCGCCAGCGCGGGCGGCAGCTCGGCCTCCAGGAAGGCTCTGACCTCTTCGCGGAAGGCCAGTTCTGCGGGCGTGAATTGCAGGTCCATCGCTCAGGGGGCCTTGTTGAGGTTGTCGAAGTTCCGGCCTTGCGCCACCAGTCTTTCGAGCAGCGGCGAAGGCTTCCAGAAGCGGGCGTCTTCCTTGGCGAACAGGCGGATGTCGTCCAGGATCCTGTCCAGGCCCACCATGTCGGCGTACTTCATCGGGCCGCCGCGAAAGCGCGGGAAGCCGTAGCCCGCCAGGAAGGTGACGTCCACGTCCAGCGGGCGCAGGGCGATGCCCTCGTCCACCACATTGGCGCCCTCGTTGATCATGGCGGCCATGTAGCGGCGCATGATCTCGTCGGCGCCGAACTTGCGCGGCGCGATGCCCTTGCGCGCGCGTTCGGCGTCGACGATGGCCAGCACTTCCGGGTCGGGCTGGCCGATGCGCGCGCCTTCGGGGTAGAGGTAGTAGCCGCGCCCGGTCTTCTGCCCGAACCAGCCGCGTTCGCAGATGCGGTCGGCGATCTCGACGTAGCGCGCGTCGGGGTCGCGCGTGGCGGCCTTGCGCTTGCGCGCGGCCCAGCCGATGTCGCCGCCGGCCAGGTCCGCGACCTGGAACGGCCCCATGGGATAGCCGAAGGCGCGCACGGCTTCGTCGATCTCATAGGGCGAGGCGCCGTCTTCCATCATGTAGTCGGCGGCCTGGCGGTACACCGCCAGGATGCGGTTGCCGATGAAGCCGTCGCACACGCCGGCGCGCACCGGGATTTTCTTGAGCCGACGGGCCAGCGCGAAGGCGGTGGCGACCACGTCGGCGCCGGTCCTGGCGGGCACCACGATCTCCAGCAGCTTCATGATGTTGGCGGGGCTGAAGAAGTGCAGGCCGATGACGTCCTGCGGGCGGGAGGTGACGGCGGCGATGGCATCGATGTCGAGGTAGGACGTGTTGGTGGCCAGCACCGCGCCCTGCTTGCAGACGCGGTCCAGTTCCCTGAACACGGCCTGCTTGACGGCCATGTCCTCGAATACGGCCTCGATGACGAGGTCCGCGCCGGCGGCGTCTTCGTAGGAGGTGCTGCCGGCGTAGCGCGCCAGGATGGCGGCCTTGGCCTCGGGCGTCATGCGGCCCTTGGCGATCAGGCCGTCGTAGACCTTCTCGACGTTGGCGCGGCCGCGGGCGACGGATTCGGCGTCGCGCTCTATCATGGTGACCGGCAGGCCGGCATCGAGCGCCGCGACCGCGATGCCGGCGCCCATGGTGCCGCCGCCGATCACCGCGATCCGGTCGACGGCGCGCGGCTGGGCGGCCCGGGCTTCAGGGATCTTGGCGGTTTCGCGCTCGGCGAAGAAGGCGTGGACCAGGCCCGCGCGCTGCGGGCTGTCGAGACATTCCAGGAACCGTGCGCGTTCCGTTGCCAGGCCTTGGTCGAACGGCAGTTCGACTGCGGCGCGCACGCATTCGATGATCTTCAGCGGCGAGAACAGGCCGCGCGATTTCCTGGCGGTTTCGGCCTGCAAGGCATCGAGCTCGGCCAGCGCGGCGGCGCGGTCGGCGATGACGATATCGCTTATGCGGCGGGCGGGGGCATGGCTGTCCAACAGTTCGCCGGCATAGGCCAGGCCGGCGGCGACGGGGTCTTCACCCTCGGCCACGCGGTCGACCAGGCCGGCGGCCAGCGCGGCCCGGGCCGACAGCGGCTTGCCGTCCAGCATCAGCCGGGCGGCCGCCTTTGCGCCCATCAGCCGCGGTGCGCGCTGCGTGCCGCCCGCGCCGGGCAACAGACCCAGGTTGACTTCAGGCAATCCGAGCGTGGCGGCGGGCAGGGCCAGGCGGTAGTGCGCGGCGAGCGCGATCTCCAGCCCCCCGCCCAGCGCCGGCCCATGAATGGCGGCGACCACCGTCTTGACGCTGGCCTCGATGCGGTTGCAGACCTCGTGCAGAGGCGGCGGCATCGGCGGCTTGCCGAATTCGCGGATGTCGGCGCCGGCGATGAAGGCCTTGCCCCGGCCCACGATCAGCACGGCCCTGACGGCGGCGTCGGCGTCGGCCTGCCCGATGGCGGCCAGCAGGCCGCGGCGGACGTCCACGCCCAAGGCATTCACGGGAGGATGGTCGATGCTGACCACCAGCACGTCGCCCTCGCGGCGGGTCGCGACGGCGGAATGGGGGGCTGCGGACATGCGTGCGTCTCCGTTGTCGTCGGTGTCATGGCTCCGGCCCGGCCGGGCGCCGGGCGAGCTCGGTCGGATTTTGGCACCGACAATGGAGGTTTACAATTCAATGTCCTGTTGACATGCTGTCAAATAGAATTTTACGATCGCGCGTCAAAGCTCCCGGATGACGTCGAACTGCCGGGCATAGCCGCTCGCGTCGATCCGCGCTTCGATGATGGTGCTTTGGCCGCGGTCCGCCAGCGCCGCGGCGATTGCCTTCTTCAGCGCCTCGGGATTGTCCACCGTCACCCCGTGCATGCCGAAGGTGGCGGCCATCGCCTGGTAGTCGGGACGGGGGAAGTCCATGCCGCCCTTGGGAATGCCTTTGACCACCTGCTTGGACGAGATCAGGCTGTGCTCGTCGTCGGCGAAGATCACGAACACGATGTGCTGCCCCAGCTTCTTCACCGTCAGCAGGTCGGGCAGGCGCATCATGAACCCGGCGTCGCCGCACAGGCAGACGACCGGACGCTCCGGGTGCGCCATCTTGGCCCCGATGGCGGCCGGGATGCAGAACCCCATGGTGGCCAGGCCGTTGGACATGAGGAAATCGTAGGGGCGGTACGCTTCCCACAGCTCCACCACCAGCAGCTTGTTCGCCCCTACGTCGGTCACCATGATGGTGTCTTCGGGCACGGCCTCGCGCGTGGCCAGGATGACGGCGTTGGGCGTCATGCCGGCCACGTCGACGTCGATGGCGCGGATCACGTGCTGCTTGTACGCCGCCACCTCGTGCTCGGCCCAGCCGGACTTCGGCCGCCCGGCCGCCTGCGCCAGCCTTTCGGCGGCGTCCGCCAGCCCGCCCGAGAGCTCGATGTCGGAGCGGAAGGTCTGTTCGGTGTTTTCGACGCTGTCGAGCGAGACCACGAAGGTGTTCATCGACCACGGCCTGGGCAGCAGTTCCACCGGGTCGTAGCCCACGAAGAAGATGGTGTCGGCGCGGTCGAGCAGAGCTTGTTCGAGCTTGCCGCCCATGAACACGCCGGCGCACCACGGATCGTTGGCGGCGATCGCCCCCTTGGCCTTGGGCGAGGTCAGCACGGGCGCCTTGAGGGCGGCAGCCAGTTTCGCCAGAAGGCCGGGCGGCAGCGCGAGCGCCCCCAGGCCGGCCAGGATGAGCGGCGCCGAGCTGTTGGCCAGCCGCTGCGCCGCCCGGCGCAGGTCGGCCTCGTTCACCGTCGCGCCGGGCGCGTGGCCGTCGGCCTTTTTCAGCGCGTAGGCCTGCTGGCCGACCTGCTTGCCGGCCACGTTGCCCGGAATGTCGATGAATACCGGCCCCTGGCGCTCGGCCAGCGCGGTGCGCACGGCGCGCCGCAGGCCGACCATGAAGGTGTCTTCATGCAGCACGATCTGCGCCTTGGTGATCGGCTTCATGAACGCGAGATGGTCGAACTGCTGCCGCAGCGCCACTTCATGCACGCCGCCCGAATAGCGGTCCGCCAGCATCAGCACCGGCAGCCGGTCGAGGTAGGCGTGGGCGGCGCCGTTGGCCAGGTTGGCCACGCCGGGGCCGATGGCGCTGCACGCCACGCCGACGGTGCCCTTGAGCTGCCCGTACACGCCGGCGGCGATCACGGCGGTCGTTTCGTGCTGGGTCAGGACGAATTCGATGCCCGCCTTGGAGGCATGGCTGATCAGGTCCGCCGTCGGGCCGCCGCCGGCGATGCCGAAGATGCGATCGACGCCCGCTTCGTTCAGTGCCTCGAGAATCTGCGCGACTACTGGCCTTGAAGCCATGATTTCTCCTAGATTCGATGTACGCCGGAAGACCGGCCGGGTGGCAAGCCGGTCACTGCGCCCCGACGTAGCCGACGGCCTTGACGATCCTTGCCCAGCGCTCGGTATCGTCGCGAACCAGTTCGGCGAACGCCGACGGGCTCGAGGAGTCGGGGGTGAAGCCGATCTCCTCCAGCTTCTTGGCGACTTCGGGAGATTTTAGGGCCTTTGCCATCGCCGCGTTGATCGTGTCCAGCAACTCGGGCGGCGTGCGGGCGGGCGCGAACAGTCCGTACCAGGGAACGATCTCGAGTTCGGCCGAGCCCATTTCCCTGAATGTCGGTACGTGGGGGAAAGAGAGGGAACGGGTAGCGCCCGTGGTGCCCAGGACGCGCATCTTGCCGCTCTTCTGGTGAGGGACCACGGAGGCGGTCGAGAAGAACATTCCCTGCACGTCCCCGCGGAAGTTCCCCGTGACGATGTCGGCGGTGCTCTGGTAATGCACCGGCTCATACTTCAGGTGGTAGAGCGTCGCGAAATAGGCGGCCGCCAGGTCGGTGATGGAGCCCTTGCCGAAGTCTCCGAGGAAGAGGCTGCCCCGGCGGCGCGCCCACTCAAGGTACTCCTGAAAGGTCTTCACCGGCACATGTTCCGAGCTGACGGCGAAAGACAGGTCGGAGGTGGCGACGACCGTGACGGGCGCGAGTTCCTTGAGCACCGCGACCGGAAAATTGGGATTGGTGCTGGGCGGCAGGCTGATCTGCGAATTGACGGCAAGCAGCAGCGTATGGCCGTCAGGTGCGGCCCGGGCGACGTCCTGGGTCGCCAGCAGGCCGGCGGCGCCCGCTTTCGCGTCCACGATCAGGCTGGTTGCCCAGATCTGTTCCAGCTTCTGGGCCAGCACTCTGCCGATCAGGTCGGCGGCCGAGCCGGGGCCGAAGCCGATCACTATCCTGACGGGCTTGGTGGGATACCGGGTCTGGGCGTGCACGGGCGCACCGGCGAGGATGGCGGCCGATCCCAGCGCGATCAAGAGTTTCATGGCGACTTTCTCCCGGACGTCACTGCAGCGGGGGAATCCCCGCCTGCTTGACGGCGCGGGCCCAGAACCGGATTTCCGATTTGACGAAGCGATCGAGATCCTCCGGGCGGCTGCCGGGGCCGTCGAAGGTGAAACCGAGGGCCTTGATCCTATCCGCCACGTCCGGCATCTTCAGGGCATCGTTGATGGCGGCGTTCAGGCTGTCTACGATGGGGCGCGGCGTTCCGGCCGGCGCCCAGACTGCATTCCATGCCGTCATCGTGATGCCCGGATATCCGAGCTCGGCCATGGTCGGCACGTCCGGGAAGATCGAGGAGCGCCGGGCGGCGGTCACGCCCAGCGCGCGCATTCTCGCGCCGGTCAGGTAAGGCGCGGCCGTGCTCGTATCGAGGAAGGTGGTCGTCAGCGAGCCGCCCAGCAGGTCGTTGGCCGCGAGCGTGTTGCCCTTGTAGTTCACGCGTTCGAACTTCGTTCCGGCGAAAAGATTGAGCAGCTCCATGGCCACCGTCGTGGAGGCGTTGCCCGTGCCGTAGTTGGCCAGTTGCGGATTGGCCTTGGCGTAGCGGATCAGGTCCTGCAAGGTATGGAAACTGGACCCCTCCGGCACCACGAGGTAGTAGTGCACGGAAACCATGAACGCCACGGGCGCGAAGTCCTCGACGGGATCGTAGGGCAGGGACTTGAACAGGGCCAGGTTGGCCGGGTGGCTGGTGCTGCCGCCGGCAAGAAGCGTATAGCCGTCGGGCGCGGCCTTGCTGACGAGGCTGGTCCCGATGACGGCGTTGGCCCCCGGCCGGTTCTCCACGACGAACGGTTGTCCGAATCGTTGCGACAATTTCTCGGCCACCAGCCGCGCCACGACGTCGCTGCCCGAGCCCACGGCGAAGGGATTGACGATCCGGACCGGACGGTCCGGCCAGCGCGCGCCAGGCTGCGTGGCCCGGGTGATGGCGGGCGCCAGGGCGCACGCCAGTCCGGCGACCACCCCGTACATCAGGAAGCGCCGTTTCCTTCTTGGCATCATGTCGTCTCCCGTTGCGGCCTTGCCGCTTGAACTCGCACGAACCCGGACCAGAAGATGGGCAGCTGCGAGGCATCGATGGGATAGCTGCGGAGAAATGCCAGCCGCCCGTCCGAATCGATGCGGAAAATGTCGAACCCGCCGTGGACCTGATGCAGTTGCCCTGCCGTCTTCACCAGCGCGGAGGATTTGTTTGCCGCGATCAACAGGCGGCCCTCGGGATGTATGGAGAACGTGCGCGGGTGCAGGCCGCGCGTGGGCTCACGCTGGACCAGCGACGGCCGGCCATCGGCCGGGTCGATGGCGAAGACCAGGATCGCGTTCTCGCCGGGCACGCAGACAGGGACCGAATTTTCGAGCCGGACCGGATCGGAGCGCTCGGCGCCGTAGACATGGCGGCCGCCGGGGTGCACATGCACCGCTCCTGCCATCTGGCGCGGCCCTTTGCGGTCCGGCCGGGCAAGTGTCGGCACGGACCCGGCCGGCCGCTCGTCCAAGTCCTCGCCGCTCATCCGGAACAGCTGCAGCTGGTTCTGGCGTTCCAGGGACAGGTAGACCCAGGGATGCCGGGGATGGAAATCGAGGTGGCGCGGGCCGAACCCGTAGCCGCCGTCCGGCGCGATCGACCGTTCCGGGGTGAGCACGCCCTTTTCATAGCCGAATGTTTTCAGCGCTCCCGGTACTTCCGCATGGTCCGCGTCGGCGTCGTGGCCGCGGGTGACGAGTACCGCTCTTCGATTCGAGGGGAATACCCGGATCTGGTGCGCATAAGACCCGCAGTCGCGCACGTCGGGCTGCGCGACCTCCCGGCCGAGCGAGCCATCGGCGCGGATCTCGTGCACGCTCAGCGCGGACGGTTCGCTGTAGGCGATCAGGGCGTATTCCGACGGGATGTCGGTCGAGAGATGGATCGGCCGATGCCTCAATACGACCGGCGCGCCTTCCGGCGACAGCCGGCCCGAAGAAGGATCGATGCGCAATGCGCCGAGATGATGATTGCTGCCGCCGCATCCGCCCGCCGCGGGCGGCCCCCCGTCGCTCGATGCCACATACAGATGGGAGCCGGTCGCGTGCGGCCAGGCGTATTGGACGCTGCCGGGCAAGGTGATGCTTGCCTGGCGGCGCAGCTCGCCGCTGCCTTCGTCCACGTGAAAGCAGATCAGCTCCGCCCCGAGGCTGGCGTAGAAAAAGGTGGCGCCTGTCACGCCGTGCCGCCGGCGACGACGTCGGCCCCGATCTGCTCGACCCGCTGGCGGCCGACCTGGGCCATCGTGGTCGCCAGTTCCTGCTTGAAGGTGGCAAGCACCTTGCCGACGCCGGCCTGCCCGCCGGCGGCCAGGCCGTACAGCGCCGGCCGGCCGCTCATGACGGCGGAAGCCCCCAGGGCCAGGGCCCTGACGATGTCGCTGCCGCGCCGTACGCCGCTGTCGACGATGACCGTCGCCTTGCCGCGGACGGCGGCCACGATGTCGGGCAGCGCGTCGATGGTGGCGATGGTCCCGTCCAGGGTGCGTCCGCCGTGGCTGGACACCACCACCCCGTCGCAGCCGCAGGCCACCGCCTGCAGCGCGTCTTCCGGCCGCAGCACGCCCTTGACCATCAGTGTCTTGGGCCATCGCTTGCGGATTTCGCGGATGTCGGCCCAGGTGACGTTGTCGGCGATGCCGGGATGGCTTTCGTAGCTCGGCATGCCGCCGTTCGCGTAGTAGCGGCCGATGACGGACAGCAGCCAGCGCGGATGCATGCCCATGTCCGCGAGGGAACGCAGCGAACGGCGGAAGGGGAAGGTGAAGCCGTTGCGCTTGTTGAACTCCCGGATGGGCTGCACCGGGACGTCGAGCGTCACGATCAGGGCCTGGATGCCGGCCGCGCCGACCCTATCGATCAGTTCGAAGGAACGCTCGCGCTCGCGCCACAGGTACTGCTGGAACCAGAGCACGCCCCCGGCCTTGGCCATGTCTTCGATCGAAGACATCGAGCGCGTCGCCAGGGTGAATGGGATGTTGGCTTCCGCCGCCGCCCGCGCAAGGGCCAGTTCGCCGCCGTAGGAGACCAGCCCGGCGGCGCCCGTGGGCGCGATGGCCAGGGGAAGGTCGAGCCGGACACCGAACAGCGTGGTTGCCGTGGACAGCAGCGAAGCGTCCACGGCGACATTGGGCCGCAACCTCAGGCGGCGGAACGCGGCCACGTTGTTGCGGATCGCTTCGTCGTCCTCGGCCCCCCGGTCTATGAATTCGAATATGCCTTTCGGCAGGAATTCCGCCGCCCGCTTGCGAAAATCGTCGATGTTGTACAACCGGTCGAGTGAACGCATCATGCCCCCCCGATGCCCAGCGCCGCCCGGGTGAACGACGGGTCGAAGATCCGGTCGGCCATCACCTGGCATCGCTTCATCAGGCGGTATTCGCCGGGGCCGTAGTCGGCGATGGCGTTGTGCCAGGTACCGAGGTGGTCCCACAGCAGCACGTCGCCGACCGTCCAGTGGTGCACGTAGCGGTACTCGGGCTTCAGGATGTGCCGGTACAGGAAATCGAGCGTCGCCTCGCTCTCTTCCGGCGGCATGCCTTCGATATTCACGACGAAGTTTGGATTGACGTAGATCACCTTGCGGCCGGTGATGGGGTGCGTCAGGAATACCGGATGGGGCACCGGGGGGCGTTCGCGGCGCTGCTCCGGCGTGAGCGGCTTGCGCGGGCTTTTCTTGACGTTGATCAGCCATTCCCACGATTTGTTCAGGTCGTGGATCGCCGTGGCGTTCGCCAGCCGCAGCTTGATTTCGTCGGGCAGATCGGCATAGGCCGCCTGTGTGTTGGCGAACTCCGTGCCGCCGAGCGGCCTGCCGTCGCGCGTCGGGACGGCGTAGGCGACCAGCACGTTGACGAAGCCCACTTCCGATTCCCGGTTGTAAGTCATGTCGGTATGCCAGAACTGTCCGGCATCGGGAGTGCCGATCGGCTTGCCGTTCTCGACGACGTTGGACAGGATCGTCACTTCCGGCATGCCCGGTTCGGTGGCCGGCGAGGCGCTCAGCACCTGCAGCTTGCCGAAGCGCGACGCGAAGGCGGCCAGTTCGGCGGCGCTCAGCAGCTGGCCGGGCGCGCACAGCACGCCGTACTCGCCCAGCGCCCTCAACAGGACGGCGAAGTCGTGGCCGCTCAGGGGCTGGCGCAGATTCACGCCGGTGACGGTTGCTCCGAGCGTGGCGCCGCCCGGCTTGATCTCGATCATGCTGCCTCCATGGTTGCGCAGGGTTGGCCGGCTGGCGCGGACCGGCCCTTCATAGCCGATACGGCGCGCTTGCGGGCCGGGAGCCGATCCGGCATCTCAATGCCCCCAGTTTGGAAACGCGCAGCTCCACTTCATCGCCGGGATCGAGCGTGCGGTCCAGGTCCAGCGCCGAGCCCCTGGGGTAGCAGCCGCCGCTGATCACCTGCCCGGGATGGACGGTCTGGCCCAGCGATAGATAGGAAAGCATTTCGGCGAAGTCCCATACCATGCCGAGCGTGTCTGCGGCCGATACCTCTTCGCCGTTGATGTGCAGCGAGACGCGCAGCGAACGGACGTCGCCCACCTCGTCGGGCGTGACCAGCCAGGGTCCCATGACATTGCCGCCGTCGAAGTCCTTGCCCTTCGACGGGCCCCGGCCGGCCTTCTTCTCGATCAGCTGGATCTCGCGCGCGCTGGCGTCGTTGAGGATGCTGTAGCCGGCGATCGCGCGCCCGGCCTGGTCGCGGTCGAGATTCTTGCCACCCGTGCCGACGATGCAGACCAGTTCGCATTCGACGTCGAGCGAGTTGGCGTAGGGCGGGAATTCGAGCACCGCGCCCGGTCCGGCGACCGAGTCGGGATTGCCTTTCCAGTAGGGCTTGACGCGTGCGTCCGGCGCATTGGGCGTGACGTGGAAGCCCTTGGCCGCCGCGGTGACCGAATGCTCGGGCCACACGCTGAAGTTGGCCAGCCCGGCGGGGCGCGGCACCGGCGCCAGCAGGCGGACCTCCGCTTCGCCATAGCGGGTGCGCCGTCCGCCGCCGGTCGACTCGGCGCCGCCGGCAAGGACGTGTTCGACCGCCTCGGCCACCCACGCCATGGTGTCGCCGCCGCTGCCGATCAGCGCGATCATGTCGGGCGGCACCTGCGCCTCGCCCACCCGCTGCGCCGCGGCCGGCGCAAGGCGGCGTTCCAGCAGCGCGCTGCGCGCGGCCGCCGCGTCGACGATGCCCGCCGGCGTCCGCACGCCTACCCGCCGCGCCGGCCCGAGCGGCGTGGCGACCTCGAAAGTGCATAGCTTCATCGTGTCACCTCAGTTTTCACCGTGCCTCGCACAATCCACCCCGCACGACCCCTGCGCCATCCAGGACGCCGGATCCGGCTGCGCCGGTCCGCCAGCGTCGCCCCCTGGGGCCGCGCGAAGCGCGCAGGGGGGCTAATCCGTTGGGATGTCGGAGCGCGCCACGATGTCTTTCCACATCTTCAGGTCGCGTTGCAGGAAGGCCTGGAATTCGGCGGGGTCCATCAGGCCGTTCTCCTGGCCGTCGGCCGTATACGACTTCACGATGCCGGGATCGGCCATCGCCTCGCGCAGCGCGCCGAACAGGCGGTCGCGGATGGCGGCCGGCAGGCCGGCCGGCCCCAGCAGGCCCGACCAGCCCTGGACCACGGCCGACGGCACGCCCTGTTCCACCACCGTGGGCACCTCGGGCGCCAGCGGGTGCCGTTTCGGCGAGGTCACGGCCAGGGCCTTGATCCGCCCGTCCTTGATGTACGGCACCAGCGCGGCGGTGTAGATCATCATCGGGATCTGCCCGGCCAGCAGGTCGGTGATGGCCTGCGTCACGTTGTTGTACGGCACGTGGACCACGTTGGCGCCGGCCAGTTTCAGCGCCTCGCCCGCCAGGTGGTTGGAACTGCCCTGGCCGCCGCTGCCGAAGCTCAGTCCGCCGGGAACGGTCTTCGAATAGGCCATCAGCTCGCGCAGGCTGTTGGCCGGCACCTTGGGGTTGACCACCACGAAATTGGTGGTGGTGAAGATCCGCCCGATCGGCGTGAAATCCTTGATCGGATCGTAGGGCAGGCTCTTGGGCTTGAGGGCCGCCGCCAGCGATTGCGAAGAGACCGCGGTCAGCATGACGGTGTAGCCGTCGGGCGCCGCCTGCGCGGTCATCGCGGCGCCGATCTGGCCCACCGCGCCGGGCCGGTTTTCCACCACCAGCGATTGCCCGAGCGTGGCCGCCATGCGCGCGGTCAGGCGGCGCGCCGTGATGTCGGTGGACGAGCCGGCGGCGAACGGCACGATCACGCGGATTGGCCGCTCGGGATAGCCGGCCGCGGCCGGCTGCGCCGCGCCGGCGCCCGCGTGCGGCAGCAGGGCGGCCGCCAATGCCGCCGCGATTCTCGCGCCCGTCCAGGCGCGTGTGAGCAAGCCATGTCCCAGCATAGGAGTCTCCTCGTGGCCGAGCGGCGTTGCCGCTGCGGCCGGTGGCGTGGATCTACTCGGGCTTGATGCCCGCCGCGTCCAGGATCCGCGTGTATTTTTCGAACTCGCGCTTGATGAACGCGGTGCATTCCTCGGGCGAGGCGCTGGCGGCCAGTTCGACGCCCTGGCTGGCGAACTGGGCCCGCAGCTCGGGGCTGGCGACCGCCTTGGCGATCTCCGACTGCAGGCGCCGCAGGATGGCCGGCGGCACCCCGGCCGGCGCCATGACCGCGTTGAACACCACCAGTTCATAGCCGGGCATCCCGCTTTCGGCCACGGTCGGAACGTCCTGCAGGTTGGCGGCCCGCTTGGCGCTGGTGACCGCGATGGCCTTGACCTTGCCGGTGCGGATATAGGGCAGCGAGGTGCTGATCGTGTCCGGCACGAAGCCGATGTGGCCGCCGAGCAGGTCGTTGACCGCCATGGCGTTGCCCTTGTAGGGCACGTGCGACATCCTGATCCCGGCCTGCAGGTTGAACAGCGCCATCGCCATGTGCGAATTGGAGCCGGTGCCGGCCGAACCGTAGGTCAGCTCGCCGGGCCGCTTGCGGGCGAGGTCGATCAGGTCTTGCACCGTTTCCACCCGCATCGACGGATGCGCCAGGATCACCAGCGGCAGCGACGCGACCACGCTGACGCCGGTGAAGTCCTTGACCGGGTCGTAGGCGGCGGCCTTGACGGTGCCGGGCGCGGTCACGAAGGTGTTCGACACCGACAGCAGGGTATAGCCGTCGGCCGCTTCCTTGGCCACGTAGGCAGTGCCGACCAGGCCGCTGGCGCTGGGGCGGTTCTCGACGATGAAGGGCTGCTCCATCTGCTCGGACAGCTTCTGCGCGACGGCCCGTATCACGAGGTCCTGGTTGCCGCCCGCGGCCACGGGGACGACGATTCTTACCGGCCGCTCCGGATATTGCCCGGCACGGGCCGGCGCGGCGACGCAGCAGGTCCATGCCAGCGCGGCGCAGAGCATCGCCCGCGCGGCGGCACTGCCGCCGGGGCCTCGGGTGGGAAGGGGGGCCATGTCTCTCCATCCTTTCAAGCGGCCGCGCGCATGCCGCGGCAGCCATCGTTATCGATTCCGACTACGCATCCACCAGGGCATCCTGGCGGTCCAGGTACAGCGTCGTGATCGCCTCGGCCGTCCAGTAGGCGAGGGCGCCTACCGTCCCGGTCGGATTGTTGGCGCTATTCTGCGGGAACGCGCTGGCGCCCACCACGAACACATTGGGCACGTCCCACGACTGCAGGTATTTGTTGAGCGCGCTGCTGCGCGGATCGCCGCCGACGATCACGCCGCCGTTGTTGTGGGTGTTCTCGTAGTGCACATTGCTGTACTTGCCTTTCACCGGGCTGGCCTTCAAGTGGTCGGGGCCGATCGCCCGCGCGATCTCGGCCGCCCTGGCGGTGGTGTAGGCGGACATCTTCCGTTCGTTGTCGCGCCAGTCGAAGGTCATGCGCAGCAGCGGCAGGCCGAAGGCGTCCTTGTAGGTCGGGTCCAGGTCCAGGTAATTGCCGCGGTAGCTTTGGCATCCGCCGTGGGCGTTGATCGTGAAGCTGCGGTCGTAGTAGCGCGATACGGCCTTTTTCCATGCGCGGCCCCAGCGCGGCGTGCCTTCCGGCACGGGCCGCGACCTTATCGGCAGCGCGCCGCCGTTGTTGGCGCTGATGTAGGCGCCGCCGATGAAGCCCAGCCCCGTGTGGTCGAAGTTGTCGCCGTTGAAGTCGTCGATCACCTGCGCCTGCGCGCCGCCGCCCATGAAGCGGTTGAAGCTGCGGTCTTCGAAGAACAGGTTGACGGTTCCCACGGGCTGGTACGAATAGTTCTTGCCGATCACGCCGGTGCCCGATACCGGATCGTAGGGCTGGCCGATGCCCGACAGCAGCATGAGCCGGGTGTTGTTCAGCGTGTACGAGCAAAGGATGACCAGTTCGGCAGGCTGCTCGACCAGCTTCGCGGTGGCGTCCAGGTAGGTCACGCCGGTCGCCCGGGTGCCGGACGGGTCGAGGTTGATCCTGACCACGTTCGAATGCGGGCGCAGTTCGTAGTGGCGGTGCCGGAGCAGGGCCGGCAGCACGGTCGTCAGCGGGCTCGCCTTGGCGCCGTTGGCGCAGCCGAACTGCGAGCAGAACCCGCCTTTCACGCAGCGGTTGAGCGACATGCCGTAGGGATTGACGTAGTCGCGCGTCATCGCCGCGCTGGGCGTGGTGAACGGGGTATACCCCAGCGATTGCGCCGCCTCGGTGAACAGCGCGCCCGACAGAGTGGGGCGGGTGGGCGGATTGGGATACTCGCTGGCGCGCGGGCCTTCGAACGGATTGCCGCCCGGCACGATGGCGCCGTTGAGATTGCCCGCCTTGCCGCCCACGCCGTACACCTGCTCGAACCGTTCGTAGTGCGGCTCCAGTTCCTGGTAGGTCAGGCCCCAGTCCTGGCTGGTACAGTCCTCGGGCAGGCAGCCGGCCCCGTAGCGCTGCTCGGCGCGGCTGCGCACCTCGAAGTCCCAGGGCAGGAAGCGCCAGGTCTGGCCGTTCCACAGTATCCCGGCGCCGCCCACGCACTCCGCGGGCTTGAACGATCCCATCTGCCGCATCGGCAGCGCGATTTCGTCGATCGTGTTGCGGAAGGTGACCGTCTCGCGCGAGAGATCCTGGCCCAGGTCGCTGTGGACGGTGAACTTGAGTTCGTCGTGCGCGAACGGCATGGCGAAGTCTTCATTCGGATCCACCATCCGCCCGCGTTCGAGCTGCAAGACCTGCAGGCCCGCGTCGAGCAGTTCCTTGGCGATGATGGTGCCGGCCACGCCGGCGCCGACGATCACGATATCGACCGGTTTGCGTTGGATTGCCATTGCCTGCCGCCTCAGCGTTCGGGAAGGACGTGTTTCGGATAGCCGCCGGCGTCGATCTCCACGCGCCCTTGCAGGACGTCTTCGATCGCGACGGGTTCGACGCGGTAGGCGACGCCGTGCCGGGCCATGTGCTCCACGTAGGCGGCGGAGGCGATGCCGGGAAAGCCCAGCAGCTTCCAGCCGATCTTGTCGCGGTTGCCGCCGTAGACGGGGTCGGAGAAGAAGCCTTCCATCGTGTTGCCGTACAGCATGTCGAAGAAGAGCCTGGGCGGCACGTTGGGCAGCCCGACCGCGCCCTTTTCCAGTTGCGTCAGTATGTTTTCCTGGGCGGTTTCGTCCAGGAAGCTGAACGGCTGGCGATGTTCGCCGCGGCACCAGGCGTCCACTTCCTGTATGCCCATCCGGTACACCTGCTGCGGCACCAGCGCCGACTGGTAGCCCTGCTGGGGCGTGCCGTCCTGCCAGGGGCCGAAGCGGTAGTTCCTGCCGTGCACGCCCCAGACGCTGGCCAGCTGCCGGTCGATGTACTCGGTGACGCCGGCGGCGCAGGCGCCGGGGCCCTGTTCGTCGGTAGGGATCAGCCTTTCCACCGCGGCGTCCAGGAAGCGGGCTTCCGACGGCAGCAGGTAGAAGAAATGTCGGGATGCTTGGTGGGCCACTTGCCTTTCCTCATCGGGCCGCAGGCGCGGCGTCCTCGTCCATCGGAAACGACCACAGCCTGGCCGCCGAGCGGCCCAGGATCCAGGCCAGCGCGTCGCCCTGCCGGAAGGCCGGGCAGCGCCGGATGCCCTCGAGCGCGTTCGCATAGCCCTCGCGGATGGCGCACGGCGGGAAGTCCGAGCCGAACATCATCCGTTCCGGGCCGAAGGCCTCCAGCGCCATCTCGAACAGGGGCGAACTCTGCGCGAACGGATAGCCGGCGGGCAATTGGGCCGGGCGTGGCAGGATCTCGCCCAGACCCGGCACCTTGATGGTCGTATTGGGCCAGCGGCCGCATTCCAGCGCGGCCCGGAAG
This sequence comes from Pigmentiphaga soli, assembly GCF_039541095.1. Taxonomy (NCBI): domain Bacteria; kingdom Pseudomonadati; phylum Pseudomonadota; class Betaproteobacteria; order Burkholderiales; family Alcaligenaceae; genus Pigmentiphaga; species Pigmentiphaga soli. The sequence goes on along the minus strand of NZ_BAABFO010000004.1, from coordinate 49,344 downwards.
CCGTCGTGGGGCGGGCTGGCGAACTCGGTTCCGGGCGGGCCGTGGCGGGCCAGGTGTTCGAGGCAGAAGCGCGTATCGGGGCAGTTGTCGAGCAGCTTCCTGAAGCCGGGCGACGCGAATTGCTCCGGCTTGCCGATCACGCTCACGACCATCCCCAGCTCGCCCGCCACGCGCCAGGCCGGATCCTCGGGACGCCAGCCGTCGCCCAGGAACATGCGGATTCCCGCCATGCCCTGCCGCTTCATCGCTTCCACCGAGCGTGGCGCGGCGGCGGGGTCGGGATCCGGCAGCCCGACCACCTTGAAGCGGCCCGGATAGCGCTTGGCGCAGTCCAGCAGATAAGCGTGGTCGAAGGCCCCGCGATGCTGGACGAGGATGGCATGGGCGACGCCGTTGGCGTCCATCTCGCCCAACAGGGTCTGCACCGGGCAGAACCAGTTCAGGGCCGCATGGGCATGGGTATCGATGATGAGCATGGGATCCGTCATTGCGCGTCGATGTGCGCCGCCTTGATCAGGGCGGCCTTCTTGCGGAATTCCTCGGCCACGTAGCGCGCGAATTGCTCCGGCGAATCGCTGGCGACGAGTTCGATGCCGACCTGCTGGAACTGGCTCTTGATGGCGGGGTCCTGCACCGCCTTGCGTACTTCCCGCTGCAGGCGCCGCAGGGTCTCGGGCGGGGTGCGGGCCGGCACGAAAAGCCCGGTGAAGACGACGTCTTCGTAGTCCGGCAATCCCGCTTCTTCCATCGTCGGCAGGCCGGCCATCAGCGGCAGGCGCCGCCGGCCGGTGACCGCCAGCGCGCGTACCAGGCCGCTCTTGACCTGCGGGAAGGCGGTGCTGCCGAGGTCGAACAGCATGTCGATCTGGCCGCCGATGAGGTCGGCCATCGCCTGCGAATTGCCCTTGTACGGAACGTGGAGCAGCTTCACCCCGGCCTGCCTGGCGAACATCTCGGCGGCGATGTGGGCCGTGCCGCCCACGCCCGCGGAACCATAGGACAGCGGCTTCTTGCTGGCCTTCGCGAAGGCGATCAATTCCGGCACCGAGCCGACCGGCAGTTTCGGGTTGACCAGCAGCACCTGCGGCGAAACGCTGGTGAGCGAAACGGCGGCGAAATCCTCGATCGGGTCGTAGCCGGCGTCCTTGAGCAGCGAGGGCGCCACGGCGAAGGTGTTCGACGCGTGCAGGATGGTGTAGCCGTCCGGCGCGGCTTTGCCGACGTATTGCGTGCCGACCAGGCTGCTGGCGCCGGGGCGGTTTTCCACCACCACCGGCTGGCCCAGCCCGCCGGCCATGCCGGCCGCCAGGGCGCGCGCGACGAGGTCGTTGTTGCCGCCGGCCGTGGCGGGCACGATGATCCGCGCGGGGCGATCGGGGTAAGGGCCGGCACGGGCGCCTCCGCAGGCCGCCATCGCCAGCCATCCGATCGCCGCCGCGAACGGCAGCGTCCAGCTTGAATGTTTGCGCACCGTTGTCTCGCCCCGTTTGTTGTCATGGACCAGGTAGCGGCAATGTAGGGTGCGTGGGCAGGCCTGCATAGCCTGCACTCAAAAACTCAGCTTTTCCCGGATCAAAACAAAACCGGCGGCAACCAGGCCGGCCGATGCCGGCGCGCTATGCGAACGAGCGGCCGCGCGCGCGCCGAGCTGCGGCGCGCGGGGCTTGCAGCGCCGTGGTGGCGGCGGACCACGAAGGCGGCGTGGCGGCCCATTCGCGCAGGTGGTCGAGGAAGCGCCTGACCCGCATCGGCAGCGCCTGGCGGGAGGAATAGACGACGAATACGTCCAGGCTGCGCGGCGCATAGCCGGGCAGCAGCGGAATCAGCCGGCCGGCGCGCAGTTCCTCGTCGATGGCGTAGTAGGGATGTATCGAAATGCCGTGGCCGTGGATCGCGCCATACTGCAGCGGCTCGCCCAGGTTGGAGACGTAGGTGCCGTGCACGCGCACCGCGGTCTCGCCGTCGGGGCCGTCGAAGCGCCAGACGCCGGTCGGCGATTTGATGGTGTGCAGCAGGCAGTTGTGGCGGCCGAGATCGGCCGGCACCGTGGGAGTGCCGAATTTTTCCAGGTATGCCGCCGACGCGACGGCCACCTGCGGCGCCTTGGCCAGCGGCACGGCGACGTAATCCGCGTCTTTCGGGGCGGGCGCGATGCGCACCGAAAGATCCAGCCCTTGCGCCACCAGGTTGGCGCTGCCGTCGTCCATCAGGATGGCGACCTGGATCGATGGATTGCTCTGCGTGAACGACACCGCCAGCGGCGCGAGGTAGTGGGCGCCGAAAGAGGGTGGCGTACCGATGCGGACGATGCCGCGCGGACAGTGCGTGGAATCGCGGACGTCGGCTTCCATTACCTCGAAGGCGTCCAGGATCTGCCGGGCGCTGGCCAGCGCGGCCACGCCGGCGTCGGTCAGGCCGATCTGGCGGGTGGTGCGCATCAGCAGCCGGGTGCCGAGCGCGGTTTCGAGCGAGGCCAGGTGCTTGGTCACGCTTGCCTTCGACATGCCCAATTGTTTCGCCGTCGCGGTGAAACTTCCCGTGCGGGCGATCTCGACGAAGACACGCAGGCTGCTGAGGCGATCCATGGCAACTCCCCGGGGCGGAAACGAACGCTGTGGGAGCGATTCTATGCCCCGCGGCGGGCGCGGGGCATTGGTGCCGCTACTGCGCCTTCAGGTCGGCCCCCTTCACCACCTTGCGCCACTTCTCCGTTTCGCTCTTGATGAAGTCGGCGAAATACGCCGGCCCGAGCGTCGGCACGAACGAGGCCATGTCGTTCTTCACCAGGTTCTCCACCGCGGGCAGGTGCATCACCTCGGTGAAGCTGTCGGCCAGCTTGCTGACCACCGGCGCGGGCGTGTCGCGCGGCACCAGGATGCCGACCCAGCCGGTCACCTCGAAGCCGGGCACGGTTTCGCCCACGGTGGGCACGTCGGGCAGCAGCGGCGAGCGCTCGCGGCTGGTCACCGCCACCGCCCGCAGCTTGCCGGCCTTCACCAGCGGCAGCCCGGAGGCGATGGGGGTGATGGCCATCGGCACCACGCCGGCCATGGCGTCGGTCAGCCCCGGGGTTTCGCCCCGGTACGGCACGTGCGTGAGCCGCACGCCCGTGGTCTGCGCCAGCAGTTCGCCGGTCAGGTGCAGCGAGGTGCCCACCCCATTGCCCGCGTACGGCACCGACTCCTTCTTGGCGCGCTCCAGCAGGTCGGCCACCGACTTGGGGCCGCTTTGCGGATTGGCCACGATCAGGTTGGGATAGGTCAGCAGCAGCGAAATCGGCGCGAAATCCTTGATCGGATCGTAAGGCAGGCTGGCGTAGAGCGAGGTATTGACGGCCATCGGGCCGATGTTGCCGAGCACCCAGGTATAGCCGTCGGGCGCCGACTTGGCGACGAAATCGGTGCCCAGGTTGCCGCCGGCCCCGGTCTTGTTGTCGATCACGATGGGCTGGCCGAACTTTTCGCCCAGCCGCTGAGCGAGATCGCGCACCAGCAGGTCGGACGTGCCGCCCGCCGCGTACGGCACCACCCAGCGGATGGGCTTGTTGGGCCAGGGGTCGGCAGCGCGCGCGGCGCCTGCCGGCAGCATCGGGCCGGCGGTGAGTGCCGCGAGAGCCGCGAGCATGTCGCGGCGAGAGAAATGGTTCTGTGACATGGGTGTCTCCTGTTCTCCTGTTCCTGTGTTGTTTTCTTCGCGGCCGCTGCAGCGGGCCGAGGACCGATGATGTTACCGCTATCATGTACGGTGTCGATATGGTGTAAACCCCAGTCGAACTTTTTTGCGGTAACAGGATCGCTGCGGCGGCCGGTCGGCGGCTGATTGCGTTGCGCGCAAGCGGTAAACTAGACCACCGGGCGGAGAAGGCAAGAAAAGAGCACGGCAGGAGACACCACATGCAATCCCGCAACGATCTCAGGCTTCCCCCACTGAATCCACTGCGCGTGTTCGAGGCCGTCGGCCGCTACGGCAGCATCACGGCCGCCGCCGAAGAGCTCCACGTCACGCCGGGCGCCGTCAGCCGGCAGCTCAAGTCCCTCGAGGACTATCTGGGCCTGGCGCTGTTCGTCCGCCGCCCCAGCGGGCTGATGCCCACCGCTCACGGCGAGGCATACCATCGGTCGGTGCGGGAGGCCCTGCTGCAGCTGGAGCAGAAAACGCGCGAGCTGCTGAAAAACCGGCAGGACGAGAAAATCCGCGTATACAGCGGACGGGCATTCCTGCGCTATTGGCTGATACCGCGGCTGCCGCGGTTCCACCAACGCTATCCCAACGTGCAGACCGTCTTCACCGGCGGCGGCTCGAACGAACACATGGCCGGCGACGTCGACCTGGCCATTTGTTTCGGCAGCGGCGATTTCGGCGGCGTGCGGGCGCATCGCCTGATGCAGTCGAGCATGACGCCGGTGTGCAGCGCGGCGTATCTGCAGGAATGCGGGCCTTTGTCGTCGGTCACGCAGATCATCGACTGCACGCTGCTCCAGGGCTCTTCGCGCGCCAGCAACTGGGAGTGGTGGTTCGACCACTTCCAGCTGCGTCCATCCGCCTCGACCAAATGGATCACCTTCGAGGGCGACGTCGGCGTGGCCTACCGCGCCGCCGCCAGCGGGCTGGGCATCGCCCTGGGGCGGCGGCAGTTCATCGAGTCGGAACTCGAGGCGGGTCGGCTGATCGCGCCGTTCGATGTCGCCGTGGACTTCAGGGATTCCTTCTATCTGCTCGAGCCGGCCCCGGAGCAGGCGACGTACGCGGCGCAGGCGTTCAGGGACTGGCTGCTGGAAGAGACGCATGCCCCGCTCGGCGGCGCGGCCGCCTGCGTATAGCCGCGCCGTCCGGCACTGCGCCGGAGCGGCTTATTGGAGGAATGACGCGGCCGCTTCGGCATAGGCGCGCTTGCCGATGATCTGCTCGAATTCGGCCGGGGCGATGACGGACGCGGCGGCGCGCGGATCCTCGCGCAGGAGGCGCAGGGTGTCGATGAGCGCCTTCACCGAGGCCATGTAAGGCTTGTGGCCGATCAGCGAGACGCGAACGCCGGCCGCTCCCAGCCGCTCGGCGTCGCCGAAATCCGGCGGGACCGAGCCGAGCATGATGGGCACCGACACCTTGCCGGCGATCGCTTCGAGATCGGCCCAGCGCTTCAGGCCGGCCAGGAAGACCATGTCGACGCCGGCCGCTTCGTAGGCCAGTACGCGTTCGAGGGCGTCCGCCACGTCCGTGGCGGCGACCGCGCTGGTGCGGCCGACGATGACCAGGCCGGGATCGCGGCGCGCGGCGAGCGCGGCGCGCATCTTGCCCACGCCTTCAGCCAGCGGGATCAGCGTGGTTTTCGCCGTCTGGCCGTAGGGCCGTGGCAGCGCCGTGTCTTCGATGGTGATCGCCGAGACGCCGGCGTTCTCGAGTTCCTGCACGGTACGCTGGACGTTGAGGGCGTTGCCGTAGCCGTGATCGGCGTCGACGATGAGCGGGATGCCGGTCGCCCGGCAGATGCGGCGCGCCTGCTCGGCGAGTTCCGGCAGCGTGATGACGGTGACGTCGGGCGCGCCCAGCACCGAGAGCGAGGCGATCGACCCCGGCAGCATGCCGCATTCGAAGCCGAGCTGGGAGGCGGCCATGGCGCTGACCGGGTCGTGCATGGGGCCGGCGAAATGGCAGCGGCCGCCGGCCAAGAGCTCGCGGAAGCGCCGGCGTTGTTCCTGAAATTTCATTGTGGGGTTCCTACGGTCAAAGTGGCCAATCCAGCCAATCGCAAATGGCCTGGCCCATTATCAGTCGCCTGGCGCGGTCGTCCAGGAAGGGCATTTCTTCGGTGAACAGGGTGACGTTCCGGCGGTAGCTGATCGGCGAGCGCGACATGTCGGTCCCCCAGAACACCCGTTCGGGCCCGAAGGTCTCGACCACGCGCTGCACGTATTTGTGCATGCCGCGGAACGGATAGGGTTCGGTCGAGTATTCGGGCAGGCAGGTCGCCTTGACCGAGACGTTCGGGTAGCGGGCCAGCGCCAGGAGTTCGTCGAGGTGGCCGAACGCGGCATCGTCCCGGTTGGCGCGGACTATCGCCATGTGGTCGATGGTCAGCTTGAGCCCGGGATGGCGTTGGACGATTCTTTTCACCGCGCCGAGGGCGCCCGGCGGCAGGATCATCAGCGGCACGCCGGCCTTTTCGGCGGCCGGCCACAGCCAGTCGGCGGTGCCGTCGACCAGCCAGGGCCGGGAGCGGTCGGTGTTGAAGGTGAAGCGGAAGCCGAGCAGGCCCGGCTCGTCGTGCGCGCGCGCCACGCGCGCGGGGCTCTCCGGGTCGGTCAGGCTGATCCTCCCCATGGTGGCGTAGCGGTCCGGGTATTTTCGCGAGGCCGCCAGGCAAACATCGTTGCGGTCGCCCTCCCATGAGGGCGGCACCAGGACCGCCCGTTCCACGCCGGCCTCTTCCATCTCGGCGAGCAGGCTTTCCGCGGTGATCGGGACGGGGCGGTGGACGCGGTCCCTGACTTCCGGCGGCCAGGGCCGCTTCGGGTTGTCCGGCGCCCAGATGTGGACCTGGGCGTCGACGATGCGTAGCGGCATCCGCGCTGCGCCTGCGCGTTCTTCTGCCGGGGCGCCCACTATTGGGCCTCCAGCCGGGCGGCCTGGACCACGGCTTTCCAGCGCTCGATTTCTTCGTCGCGGTATGTGGCGAGCTGGTCCGAGCTCATGGTCTGCACGGAGAATCCCAGTTTCGTGATCTGGTCCGAGAAGCCCGCGTTCCTGGTCACGCGCGCCACCGCGTCGCTCAGCTTGGCGACGACATCGGCGGGCGTGCCCTTGGGGGCGAACAGAGCGTGCCAGTTGGTGGAGAGCAGGGAGGGCAGGCCGGCTTCCGGGCAGGTAGGCGTATCGGGGATCATGTCCGAGCGCTTCGTCGACATGATGCACAGCACGCGCAGCGCGCCTTGCTTGATGAGCGGCATGGTCGATACCAGCGAGCCGGACTGGAACTGGGTCTGTCCGCTTATCAGCGAGTTGATCGCCTCGCTCTCGCCGCGATAGGGGATGTGGACGGCGTCGATTCCCGCCGCCGTGGCGAAGTGCACCGACGACAGGTGCATGATGCCGCCCACGCCGGACGAGCCGAAGTTGAGCGGTCCGTTCTTCTTTGCCAAAGCGATGAAGGACTTGATGTCGGCGGCGGGCGTCGCGCCGCTGGTCAGCAGGATCTCCGGCTGCGTGCCGATCAGCCCCACCGGGATGAAATCGTTCTTCGCGTCGTACGGCAGGTTCTTGTGCAGCAGGCCGTTCAGCACGGCGGACGAGGTCGTGTGCATGATGAGCGTATAGCCGTCAGGCCGCGATTTCGCCACGAAAGAGGCGCCGACCACGCCGCCGGCCCCGGCGCGGTTCTCGACGATCACGGACTGCTTGAGTTCGGCGTAGAGGGCCTTGGCGGTGAGGCGCGCGACGATGTCGCCGGTGCCGCCGGCGGCGAAAGGTGAAACGATGGTGATGGCGTGGCTGGGATAGTCATCGCCGGCGTGCGCGCCGGCGCATGCGGCGGCGCCTAGGGCCAGCGCCAGCATGCGGCGGGCAGGCAAGGCCGGCCGCCGGCCGGGCCGGGACGGTTGCGCGATGGGGGCATGCATCATGCGATCTCCTTTATATGGCGGGGGTCCGGCTGGATCGTGCCGCGCTCCACTTCGTTGACAAGGCGAGTGACCTTTTCGTTGTAGGGGGTGGCAATGCCCAGGCGCCTGCCCTGGTCGGCAACGTAGCCGTTGATGAACTCGATTTCGGTGCGCCGACCCTTGAGGATGTCCTGGCCGGTCGACGGCCGCTGCAGATCGCCGCGCACCCTGTCGGTCCGCTCCTTGACCAGCAGGTCTTCGACGGCCTGGTAGGCCTGGGCGTCGGTATCGGCCCGGGCGAGCGTGCGCGGGTCGATCTTGCCGACTTTTTCCAGCTCGTATCCCAGGGCCTGGCCGACCTGGACCGCCTCCGCGCCCAGCATGATGGTGAAGCGGCGGACGGCTTCGTCGCCATCGATATCGTTGCCCCGCATGCCGGTGACGGCGGCGACGCCGTTGCGCATGGCGTTGTGGCTCAGCTTGGCCCAGCGTTCGCCCCACAGATTGGTGGTGACCTTGGCGGTGTCGACAAGGGAAAGCAGCTCGGCCAGCCGGCTGACGCGCGGCGTCACGCGGCCGTGGATCTCGCCCACGCGGAATACCGTATGGTGGGCCGCGCCCGTGGGCGCCTGCCGCCGGACCTGGCCGGGGGCGTACAGCTCGACCGAGATGCGGGCGGCGATGCAGCCCACCGTGCGCCCCCAGCCGACGATGCCGGCGATGCGTTCTTCGTTGATGCAGTTCTGCAGCGACACGACGAAGCCGTCGGCCGCCAGGTAGGGCCGGATCATCATCGTTGCCCACTCCGTGTCGTAGGACTTGGTGGCGACGATGGCGATGTCGACCGGCTTCTGGTGCGCAAGCTGCGCCGCCTCGGCCATGTGCATGGCATTGACCCTGATGGTCTGGCTGTCCGCTTCGCTCATGCCGGAAAGCCGGACGCCTTCCCGGCGGATGGCCTCGACGTGCTCGTGCCAGTAGTCGAGCAGCGTGATGTCTTGGTCGTGTTTCGTCAGCAGCGCGCCGATGTGTGAACCCACGGCGCCGGCGCCGACGATGACGATACGCTTCATGCAAGTCTCCTTCCTTGGTGTGTGCGTCTATGTGCGCCCATCTGCCCGCCGCGGCGCCGCTATGGGACTCCGCGGCGGGAGTCTCTCCTAGGCGACGGCTTCGAGCCGTTCGAAGCGGCCGGCCAGCCCGTACTCCTGCGACACATTCGCGAGCCGCTCATAAAGCTTGTCGTCAACCGGAACGCCGTTGGCTTCCCGGTCGGTTTGCGCGCGGTGCTCCAGCTCGCCCGGATACAGGACTTCGTCGAAGCCCTGCGCCGGTTTCGTCGCCTTGAGGTAGCGCGCGAAGTCGGCCACTTCGCGGGTGAAGGTGTGCAGCGGACGGAAGGCCTCGACGTTGAACACGGCGACGAAGCACCCATCGTTGTGCTTGCCGGTCGGCTCGACGCCGAACCCCAATCCCGTCAACAGGCCGCACAGGACCTCGACGATGACGGCCAGGCCGTAGCCCTTGTGCCCCTCGGGCCCGCCCAGCGGCAGCAGCGATCCGCCTTTCTTCAGCCGGGCCGGATCCGTGGTCTGGTTACCGTCGCTGTCGACGACCCAGCCGAGCGGAATGGACTGCCCCCGCGCCAGCGCAAGCGATACCTTGCCGCCGGCGACGGCGGAGGTGGCGATGTCGATGAATAGCGGCCCGTCAAGGTCCGAGGGCACGGCGATGGAGATGGGGTTGGTGCCGAGCCGCGATTCGGCGCCGCCGAAAGGCGCCACCTGTTTGGGAGAACGGCCGGAGTCCGCCGTGATCAGGCCGATCATGCCCGCGCGGGCGGCCTGCAGCGTGTAGCCGGCCAGGCGGCCGATGTGGCCCTGGCGGTAGACGGTGGCCGCGGCGACCTGGGTCGTCCTGGCCTTTTCTATCAGACGCGCGGTGACTTCTTCCGTCACCACGTAGCCGAAGCCCCAGCCGCCGTCGACGACCAGCGTGGAAGGCGTCTCGCGATCGATCTTCCACTCGGCGCCGGGAACGATGTGGCCGCGCTTCACCCGGTCCAGATAATCGGGCACCCTGATGATGCCGTGCGATTCATGTCCCGCCAGATTGGCGCCGACGAGGTGTCGCGCCACGATCGCGGCCCGTGCGGGCGGTGTGCCGCCCGCCTCGAACAGGGCCTGGACCAGGCTTGCCAACTGTTCTTTCCGAATTCGTCTCAACGGTCGTCTCCTTGTATCGGAGGCGTGTGCCACGCCGCGCCACGCCTGTTGTTTCGTACCGGCGTAGCGTAGGGTTGGCCCAAACGTCGAGCAATCGATTTAAGTTCAAGACCCGTTGAGCTCTAGACAAACGGCAGGCGAAGTCGCGTGCACGCGCGCAGCCACCCCGCGCAAGGCGGCGTGCGACGGAAGATCAGCGGTCGGTGGAGTCGGCGGCGGCAGCGCCGAACCGTTCGCTCAGTTCGGCCGCGGCCCGCAGCAGCAGGGAGCGTGCCTTGGCGTTGGTGCGCGGATCGAAGCGGGACATCGGCCCGGAAACCGTCAGGGCACCCGCCAGCCGGTCGTCGGCGCCGAAGACCGGCGCCGATACCGACGAGATTTCATCGCCGCCGACATTGATCGAGCTCGTCAGCACGGCTTGCGCTCCGCCCTCGGCGCGGCCCGGGCGCGCGTCGGCATACCGGCGGAATACCTGGCCGGTCGCCGTGTCGTCCAGCGGCGCGAGGCTGCCCTGGCGCATGCCGACCCGGAGCGAGCGCGCCGACTCGATGCGGTACAGGCACAGGCGCCGGTCTTTTTCGCGGATGTAGTAGGAGGCGCTTTCGCCGATTTTGTCGGACAGCATCTGCAGGACGGGCAGCACATGGCCGGACAGATCGAACGCATGTTCGTAGGCCTTGCCCAGGCGTACCGCGGCGGGGCCCAGCTGGTATTTGCCGTCGGCACGCTTGAGCGCATAGCGATGGCGTTCCAGTGAAATCAGGTAGCGGCAGATCACGCTCTTGAACAGGCCTGTCCTGGCCTCGAGTTCCGGAAGCGTAGCCACGCCGCCGCAATCTATGAACGCGCTGAGGATGTTGAGCGTTCGTTCCGCCGCGGCGACGGAGCGGTCAACGGGGGCTCTGGGCATGGGCGCTCTTGGGGGAATCCACGGGGTCTGGGTCGCAGGAAGTATACCGGAGGCCCCGGACGAGCCTCTGCCTCGGAGCGCTTGCGATCCCTTTTCATAATGATATTATGAAAAAGAAAAACCAGATCCGAAAGCGCGGATACGCCGGCCGCCGGCGCGCGGCGGTACATCAAAGAGGAGACTTATCGTGGGCACCAGAACGACGCAGGTCACGGACGCGAGCGCATGGATTCCCGCCACGCTCGAGGCGGACCAGTCCTGGCTTTTCCGCCTCGACCCGGAGGCGATGAATGAGCTGGAACAGGCACTGGCCGCCGTAAGGCAATTGCCCGTTACCGACATCCGCAAGGAGAACTTCCCGCTGGGGCGCCTGGCCGACATGCTGCGAGCGGTGTCCGCGCAGGTGGAGGAAGGCGTGGGCATGGCGGTCGTGCGGGGCTTGCCGGTACTCGAATATTCCAAGGAGGACGCCGCCCGCATCTTCTGGGGAATGGGCTGCCACCTGGGCCGGCCCGTGCACCAGAACGTGCGCGCCCACCTGCTGGGGCATGTGCGGGACGAAGGGGTCAAATACGGCCATGGCACGCGCGGCTACAACACGTCGGCCAAGCTGAACTTCCATACCGACAATTGCGATGTGGTGGGCTTGCTGTGCCTGCGGGCGGCGCGCAGCGGGGGACTGAGCCGGATCACCAGCTCCACTTCGATCTTCAACCGCTTCGTGGCGCAGCGGCCCGACCTCCTGCCTGCGCTGTTCGACGGCTTCTACTACGATCTGAAGGGCGAGCACCTGCCCGGCCGGCCGGAGATCTCGGACCACCCCATTCCCGTGTTCAGTGAAGAGGGCGGCAAGCTGAGCTGCCGCTACCTGCGCAACGCCATCGAACCCGGCTTCGTCAAGTCAGGCCGGCCCGCCACGCCGCAGCAGACGGCCGCGCTGGACTTCTTCGACGCGCAGGCCACGGCCCCGGATCTATGCTACGAAATGGAACTTGAACCGGGCGACATGCAGTTCCTCAACAACCACGTGATCGTCCATTCGCGGACCGCCTTCGTCGACCATGAGGACGAAGACCGCAAGCGCCACCTGTTGCGGTTGTGGCTGCGCACCGACCACCGGCCGCTGGCGCCCGAGTTCGCCGACCGCTTCGGCCCCGGTACCGCCCGCCTGGGGGTACCGACGCCGGAAGAGGTGGGGCTGTCGCGCGAGGCTGTACGCTGATCGGATGATTCCTGCGTACAACCTGTCGAATCTCCACCGCTAGGCCGCGCTTGGCCGGGCCGCTTCGCGCAGCCGGCGGCCGGCGGCCAGCGGCAGGTCGCGCAGGCGTACTCCGATGGCGTCGGCGATGGCATTGCCCAGCGCCGCCGAGGCCGGCCCTTGCGATGCCTCGCCGGCGCCGAGGAAGGGCGCGCCCGGGCGGTCGATCAGGTGCACTTCCACCGTGGCCGGGACGTCCGAGAACCGCATGATCGGATACCCGCTCCAATCGTAGCTCGTGATCCGGCGCGTGTCGTATTGCAACTGTTCGTACAGGGTCCAGCTGGTCGATTGCAGGATGCCGCCTTCGATCTGATTGCGCACGCCGTCGGGGTTGACGATCTGCCCGCAGTCGCAGGCCGCCACCACGCGCCCGATGCGGACCCTGCCGCTTTCGCGCTCAACCGCGATTTCCATCGCGATGGCCAGGAAGGCCATCAGGTTCTTGTACTGCGCGAACGAAAAGCCGATGCCATGCCCGGGCGGCCGCTTGCCGCGGTCTTTCCAGCCGAATTTCTCGGCCGCCAGGGCGATCACGTCGCGGCCGCGCGGGTTGCCGAGATGGCGCAGGCGGAACTCCACCGGATCGGCATTGGCCGCGCGCGCCAGCTCGTCCATGAAGCTCTCGATGGTGAAAATATTGTGGTAGGCGCCCAGCGACCGCATGGCCGATACCCGCAGCGGCATGTCGGGAATGAAATGGTGTTGCACGCGCACGCCGGCGAAGTCGTACAGCGGGATGCTGTTGCGGTCGCCGCCGCCTTCGGGCATCGGGATCGGCTTTGGCGGCGCCGGCGTGAAGGGATGTTCCAGGGCCCAGGTGGGCATCAGGCGGCCGGCGTTGTCGATGCGCTGGTTGTGCGAATTGCTCCAGATCTCGTACTGCCAGTCGATGACCTTGCCGTCGGCGTCGAGCGAGGCCTTGACGTCGGTCACCATGGCCGGGCCGAAGGGTTCCCAGGTGTGTTCCTGCTCGCGCATCCATTGCATGCGCACCGGCCGGCCCGGCACCGCGCGCGCGATCAGCGCGGCGTCGGCGGCCACGTCGTCGGCGGCGTTGTGGCCGTAGCAGCCGGAGCCTTCCACGTGGACGCAGCGGATGTTCTCCGGCGGCATCGACAGCATTTCGGCCAGGCCGGCGCGCAGCGGGAACACGCCCTGGGTATGCGTCCATACCGTCAGGCGGTCGTTCTCGAACAGCGCCACCGAGCAGGACGGACCGATCGAGCCGTGCACCAGGTAGGGCTTGGTATAGCGCGCGTGCAGGGTGCGCGCCGCGCCGCCGGCGGGCCCGGGCTGGTCGGCCACGGCGATCTCCCGCGCCGGCATCTTCATCAGCGCGGCGTGGATCTGGTCCGGCGCCGGCATGGTGTTGGTTTCTTCCCAGGTGGCGGAGGCGGCCAGTTCGCGCATGGCCTGGATGGCCTGCCATTCGTCTTCGGCCACCACCGCGAGGTAGCTGCCGTCGCGCACCACCTTGACCACGCCCGGCATGGCCTCTACCCGCGCGCTATCGACGCCGGTCAGCCGCGCGCCGTACGACGGCGGCCGCACCGCGCGCGCGTGCACCATGCCGGGCAGGCGCATGTCCTGCACGTAGCTGGCGCCGCCGGTGACCTTGCCGGGAATGTCGAGGCGCTGCATGGGCTTGCCGATCACCTTGTGGGAGGCCGGATCCTTGAGCGTCGAGACCGGCGCCGCGGGGCGGTGCAGGTCGAGGCCGTCGACCGCCTCGCCGTAGCGCAGGCTGCGGCCGTCGCCGGCCACGATGAAGCCGTTGTCGATCTTCAGCGTGTCGGCGTCCACGCCCAGGCGGGCGGCGGCGGCCTGCAGCAGCAGCGCGCGCACCTGGGCGGCGGCGTTCAGCAGCGCGGTGCCGCTGTCGGCGATCGTATGGCTGCCGGCGGTATAGCCTTCGTTCGGCGTCAGCTGGGTGTCGGCGGTGACGAAATGGATGGCCGACGGGTCGACGTCGAGCTCTTCGGCGGCGATCTGCAGCAGCGCGGTGCGCACGCCGGTGCCCAGTTCCGCCTTGCCGGTGTAGACCGTGAGCTTGCCTTGCGCGTCGAGCCGGATCCAGGCGTCGAGCATGGGGTTGGTGTTGAGGCTGCCGGGCAGCTTCGGGCCTTGGGCAGCCTCGGCGGCGTACAGGCGCGCGGCCGGCAGCAGGGTGAAGCCGACCGTGATGGCGCCGGCCGCCAGGAAGCGGCGCCGGCCGGCGTCGGCCGGTTTGCCGGTTTGCGCGGCGGAAGCGAGCGAGCGTTCGGGCGCGTTCATGATTGCGCTCCCGGCGTCGCGCCCGCCACTTCCTTGACGGCCGCGATGATGCGCATGTGGGTGCCGCAGCGGCACAGGTTCGGTTCCAGCTGCGCGCGGATTTCTTCCTCGCTGGGCGAGGCGTTGCGGTCGAGCAGGGCCTGCGCGCGCATGATCATGCCGGCGATGCAGTAGCCGCACTGCGCCGCCTGTTTGTCGATGAAGGCTTTCTGCAGGGCGCCCGGCCGTTCGGCCGAGCCCAGGCCTTCCACCGTGCGTACCGGGCGGTCGCCCACGGCCGACACCGGCAGCAGGCAGGAGAACACCGGCTCCTTGCCGACGATGACGGTACAGGCCCCGCATTGGCCGAGGCCGCAGCCGTACTTGGCGGCGTTGAGCTGGAGATGATTGCGCAGCGCGTACAGCAGCGGCATCGACGGGTCGACGTCGAGCGTGTGCGCGGTGCCATTGACGTTCAGGGTGATCATTGCGATTGGCCTTCCTTTCTGATGCCTGCCACCGTGTCCTGCAGCCCGTTCCAGGCGGGCCGGCCGGCTACCCGCACGCGCAGATAGGTCGCCACGTCGGCGATCTGGCCGTCGGTGAGCATGGTGGAAAACGGCGGCATGTAGTGCGCGCTGTTCGATCCTTCGAACGGGATGCCGCCCAGGATCAGGTGGATTACGTTGCGCGGGCTGTCGGCATTGACGGCGGTGCTCAGCGCCAGCGAGGGCCGGCCGCCGATCGCCGCCATCGGCGCATGTTCGGCGTGGCACGACGCGCAGGCCGCGGTGAACAGCGTGGCGCCGCGCTGCAGGCTGCCCTGGTCGGCGCCGGCCTCGGCGTCGGCCGCCGCCGGCTGCGGCGCGGGGGCGGCGCCGGCGTGCGGGTCGAGCGAGAGCAGGTAGGCGGCGATAGCTTGCGCGTCGGCTTCGGGCAGGTCGGCCAGCTGGCGGGTGACCGGCAGCATCGGCCCGGCGGCCGCGCCGTGTTCGCTGGCCAGCCCGGTGCGCAGATAGGACGACAGTTGTGCGGCGGTCCAGGGACGGGGCGTGCGCGACAGGGCATTCAGCGGCGGCACGTCCCAGCCGTCGATGAAGCCGCCGGCGAAGGCCTGGTCCGTTTTCTCGGCGCCGAAGGCGTTCATCGGCGTGTGACAGGACGCGCAGTGCCCGGCGCCTTCCACCAGATAGCGGCCGCGCAGCCATTGCGCGTCCTGCGCCAGCTCCGGCGAAGGCGCGGCCGGCAGGTCGCCGTCGCGCAGGAACAGCAGGTTCCAGCCGGCCACCAGCGGCCGGAAGCCGAACGGGAAGCGCAGCGAGTTGGCCGGCGGCTCCGCGTGCACCGGGTCGCGCGTCATCATGTAGGCGTAGACCGCCTTGATGTCGTCGTCGCTCATGTGGGTGAAGTGCGGATACGGGAAGGCGGGGTACAGCAGGTGGCCGTCGCGCGACACGCCGCGCCGCATGGCGCGCGTGAAGGCTTCGAGCGACCACTTGCCGATGCCGGTGTCCGGATCGGGCGTGATGTTGGTGCTGTAGATGGTGCCGAACGGCGTGCCGATCGGCAGCCCGCCGGCGAACGGCTTGCCGTGCGGCGCCGTGTGGCAGGAGGTGCAGTCGCCGATGGCGGCCACCTGCATGCCGCGCGCAAGCGTTGCCTGGTCGAACGAGTCGGCCGGCGGCGGGGACTGCGTTTCCTCGATGGCCGGCCGCCAGGCGGCGGCACAGGCCGCTACGCCCAGCAGGACCAGCACGACCACGATGGTGGTCGCCATTGCTTTCTTTCTCGTCATCCGATTACCTCGGCGGGCCATGGTCAGTCCCCGAATTCTAAGCCCGGCCAGTTGACAAATAGGCCCACGACGGCGGGAGTTTGTCCGCAAATCGGCGACAGGCAAGGTAACAGTCCTTTTCGGCGGCTCGCGCCGCCTGCCATGCCGCCGATGGCCCGAGGCAAGCCGATTTCGTGGCGTATCGACCAAAAGTTGTCTAGTATCAGAAAAAAGAAAAGGCTCGCGCATCCCACGTCATTGCCGTACCCCGCAACCAAGGAGACACCATGCGTAGCATCAGACAGTTCCTCGCCACCTTCGCTCTTGCGGCGGCGCCGCTCGCGGTCATGGCCGCGCCGGCCAAGGTCATGGCACCGGGCGGGCCGGGCGGCGGGTACGACGCCGCGGCGCGCGTGCCGCTGCAGGTGATGCAACAGGCCGGCATCTTCACCGACGGCTTCCAGGTCACCAACAAGGGCGGGGCGGGCGGCACCATCGGGCTGGCCGAATTCATCAACACGAGCAAGAACGACGACAACGCCATCATGTCGATGGGCGCCATCCTGATCGGCGGCATCATCCTGAACAAATCGCCGGTCAACCTAGACACCGTCACGCCGCTGGTGCGCCTGATGGACGACGCCGACGTGCTGGCGGTGCCGATGAATTCGCCGATCAAGACGGTCGACGACGTTCTGAAGGCGCTGCGCGCCAACCCCGGCGCGCTGCCGATCGGCGGCGGCTCGGTCGGCGGCACCGACCAGGTGGCGGCCGGCCTGATCGCCAAGAGCGCCGGCGTGGCGCCCAACAAGCTGAACTACATTCCCTACCCGAGCGGCGCCGAGCTGGTGCCGCTGCTGGTCAGCGGCCAGATCAAGCTGGCGCTGTCGGGGCTGTCGGAATTCAAGCCCTATGCCGACCAGAAACGCCTGCGCATCATCGCCGTCACGTCCGAGAAGCGGCTGCCCGGCGTGGACGCTCCCACGCTGAAAGAAGCCGGCGTCAATGTGGTGATCGGCAACTGGCGCGGCATCATCGGCGCGCCCGGCATGAGCGCCAAGGGCAAGGCCATGTGGCTCGATCGCTTCCAGAAGCTGCACGATTCGCCGCAATGGAAGAAGGCCCTCGCCGACCATGGCTGGGCCGACGCCTACCTGGCCGGCGACGATTTCGCCAAGTTCCTCGACGCCGAGAAGAAGAGCCAGCAGCAGGTGCTGCAGGAGTTGGGGCTGGTCAAGTAAGCGCACGATCGGAGCGGCGGCGGCCCCGCCGCCGTTCGGGGAGGAGCCGGCCGCAACGGCGGCTCCCGGGGGTTCAAACAACGGGAGGACAACCGATGTCCGAACAGACGCACCGCCGCCGTCCCTGGTGGCTGGGGCTGGCCGTGATCGCGATCGGCGCGGTCTGGCTGCAGCAGGGGTTCACGTTGCCTTCGGCCGGCGGCTATGCCGGCGTGGGGCCGGGGGCCTTCGTGGAGATCGTCGGGCTGGCGCTGATCGTGCTGGGCCTGGTGCTGGTCGCGCAGATGGCGCGCGGCGAATCGTTCGAGCCACAGGACGCCGAGGGCGCACAGGCCGGCGCGCCGCCGTCCACGCGCGCCTTCCTGTATGCCGCGGCGGGGGCCGCGGTGCCGCTGCTGACGATGCGGCCGCTGGGGTTCCCGCTCACCGCCATGCTGGCCTTCGCGCTGGTCACCCGCGCCTTCGGCTCGCGGCGGCTGCTGCTGGATTGCGCGATCGGCCTGGTGCTGGGCGCCATTTGCTGGGCCGGCTTCAGCGCGCTCGGCGTAACGTTGGGCGGCGCGCTGCCCTTACTGGGAATATGAGGCCCCCCCTGCGCGCTTCGCGCGTCCCCCAGGGGCGGCGCTGGCGGACCGGCGGAGCCGGATCCGCGGCACTCTGGATGAGGCGGGGCATGGTCGACGTTTTGTGCGCTGTGAGCGGCGCCTGAGAGGCATTGGTATATGGAAGCCTTGCATTCCTTGATGGCGGGGTTCGGCGTCGCGCTGCAGCCGATCAACCTGATGTGGGCCTTCGTCGGCTCGATGCTGGGCACGGCCATCGGCGTGCTGCCCGGCATCGGGCCGGCGCTGACCATCGCGCTGCTGCTGCCGGTTACCGTGAAGATCGCGCCCACGGCCGCCTTCATCATGTTCGCCGGCATCCTGTACGGGGCCATGTACGGCGGCTCCACCACTTCCATCCTGCTCAATACGCCGGGCGAAAGCGGTTCCATGATGACCGCGCTGGAGGGCAACAAGATGGCGCGCGCCGGGCGCGGCGCGGCGGCGCTGGCCACTTCGGCCATCGGTTCGTTCGTGGCCGGCACGCTGGCCACGCTGGCGCTGACCTTCCTCGCGCCCGCCATCGCCGAGCTGGCCTTTCTGTTCGGGCCGGCCGACTACTTCGCGCTGATGCTGCTGGCCTTCACCTCTGTGTCGGTGGTGCTGGGCACTTCGCGCGTGCGCGGCTTCATCGCGCTGTTCATCGGGCTGGCGCTGGGCGTGGTGGGCATCGATGGGCCGTCGGGCCAGGCGCGGCTGGCCTTCGGCTCGCCCGACCTGCTCGACGGCATCGACATCACCGTCGTGCTGGTGTCCATCTTCGCGGTGGGCGAGATCCTGTACGTGGCCAGCCGCTACATGAACGAGCCGCCGGTGGTCAATCCGCTGTCGGGCGGCACCTGGATGAGCAAGGAGGACTGGAAGCGGTCGTGGAAGCCATGGCTGCGCGGCACCGCGATCGGCTTTCCGATCGGGGCGCTGCCGGCCGGCGGCACCGAGGTGCCCACCTTCCTGTCGTACACCATCGAGCGCCGCCTCACCCGCCACAAGGACGAATTCGGCAGCGGCGCGATCGAGGGCGTGGCCGGGCCGGAAGCCGCCAACAATTCGGCCGCCGCCGGCGTGCTGGTGCCGCTGCTGACGCTGGGCCTGCCCACCTCGGCCACGGCGGCGGTGCTGCTGGCGGCGTTCCAGAGCTACGGGCTGCAGCCGGGGCCCTTCCTGTTCGTCAACAGCGCCGACCTGGTGTGGGGCCTGATCGCGTCGCTGTACGTGGGCAACCTGATGCTGCTGGTGCTGAACCTGCCCCTGGTGGGGCTGTGGGTGCGGCTGCTGCTGATCCCGCGGCCGTACCTGTACGGCGGCATCCTGGTGTTCGCGCTGGTGGGCATCTGGGGCGTGGGCACCTCGTGGGTCGACCTGCTGCTGATGGTGCTGATCGGGCTGATAGGCTATGTGATGCGGGTCTACGATTTCCCGATCGCGCCGGTGCTGATCGGCCTGATCCTCGGGCCCGACGCCGAAACGCAGCTGCGGCGCGCGCTGTCGATCGGCGAAGGCAACCCGATGATCCTGGTGTCCAGCCCGCTGTCGATCTGCCTGGTGGTGCTGGCGCTGGCGGTGCTGTTCCTGCCGGGGCTGCTGCGCAGGCTGCGCGCCAACGCGTAGCCGCGGCGGACCGGCCGTCGGCCCTGCCGGCCGCTTGCCCCGCCGGACGGGGCGGCCCCGACCGTGCTGGCCGGCGCGTTAGGCCAGCGTCATGCGGGCATCCGCGATGGCGTAGCTGCTGCCGGTTGCGATGACCGGGTTCGGGTCGATCTCGGCGATCTCCGTGTGGGCCATGGCGAAGGCCGGCACCGCCAGCAGCAGGTCGCGCAGCATGCGCCGGTCCACTGCCGGCGCTCCCCGCACACCGTCGAGCACGGCCTTATAGCGCAATTGCCCGATCATCTCCTGCGCATCGGCGGGCGCCAGCGGCAGCGCGCGGAACACGACGTCGCGTATGACCTCCACGAAGACGCCGCCGAGCCCGAACATGATGACCAGGCCATACTGGCAGTCGCGCGTCACGCCCACGATGACCTCGGTGCCGCGCTGCGCCATCCGGCGTCGCCAGCACGCCTTCGATGCGAGCCTGCGGCACGTGAGCCAATACGTCGGCGCACAGGCCGGCATAGGCTTCGGCCAGCGCGGCGCGGCCGCGGATGCCCAGCCGCACGCTACACAGTACCGCCCGCTACGCGGACGACTGCGGTTTTCGCGTGCAGGTGTTGGAAGACTGCTGCGCCAGCCCGGATGAGGCCCTGCATCGTTTCGAGATGGAGAAGATCCTGCCGCTGTTCGGCACCGTGACATCGGCCGACGCCTTCATCGCTTCGCTGGCGGGCGGGGCCGGCGCAGAGCCATAGTCCCGTCCGTCAGTTGGCCGCTTCATCCCGGCCAAAAATGAAACGATTCATTGACACTGCATGCCGCGGACGCTATCTTGCCGCCCATCATCGAGGAGGCAAGCATGGAAGGATTGACCCGGCAGGCCGGCGCATTCGCCGTATCGTTGCGCTATGAAGACCTGCCGCCGGCATGCATCGAGGCGGCCCGCATCGGGACGGCCGATTGCGTCGGCGTGATGCTGGCCGGCGCCGCCGAGCCGGGGCCCGGCATCGTCGCTTCCATGGTGTCCGATTCCTCCCGCGCCGACGCCGCGCCGCTGCTGCCGTCCGGCCGCCGCGTGGCGGCGTCCGACGCGGCGCTGATCAACGGCGTGGCGGCCCACGTGCTGGACTACGACGACGTGGCGCTGTCCGCCCATCCCAGCGCCGTGCTGGTCCCGGCCATCCTGGCCGAGGGCTGGGCGCAGCAAAGCAGCGGCCGCGACCTGCTGACCGCCTACGTGGCCGGCTACGAGGTCTGGGCGTTGCTGTACCGGCTGGAGCCGGGCGCGGTGCACGATCTCGGCTTCCATCCCACGCCGTTAGTGGGCACCATCGCCGCCGCCGCGGCCTGCGCGCGCCTGCTGCGGCTCGATGCTGCGCGGGCCGCGACCGCGCTGGCGATCAGTTCGTCGCTGGCTTCGGGGCTGGTGGCCAATTTCGGGTCGATGACCAAGTCCCTGCATGCCGGCCGCGCCGCGCAGTCGGGCCTGCTGGCGGCGCGCCTGGCGCAGGCCGGTTATACCGCATCGCCCGACGCGCTGGAGCACCGCAGTGGCTTCATGCAGGCGCATTCGCCGTCGCGCACCCCCGACGTGGCAGACCGCGATTTCGGCCTCGGCGCCGAATGGCGGATGCCGGCGCTGGGTGTATGCGTCAAGCGCTATCCGATCTGCTATGCCACCCATCGTTCGATCGACGCCCTGTTGGACTTGGCCGAAGCCCACGCCATCGCGCCCGGCGACGTCGAAGCGGTGCACGTCCACATCGGCGAAACGCAGATGCTGATGCTGCGCAACCATTTCCCGCAGACCGGGCTGGAAGCCAAGTTCAGCCTCGAATTCGCGATGGCCGCCGCGCTGGTCGCACGCCGCGTCGGCCTGGCCGAACTGAGCGACGATTTCGTCCGCCGGGATGACGTACGCGACCTGATGCGCCGCGTGCGCTACACCACCACGGCCGAAGTGGCGCAGGGCTGGGACCAGCCCTACGCGCCCGCCGACCAGGTCACGGTGACGCTGAAATCCGGCCGCGAACTGCGCGCCGATCCCGTCGCCCGCCCCAAGGGCAGCTGGGAACGCCCCCTGAGCGCCGCCGAACTGCGCGCCAAATTCCTCGACTGCGCCGCCCGTTGCCTGGGCCGGCCGGCGGCCGCGGCGCTGTTCGACCAGCTATGGAAGCTGGAAGCCACTTCCTCGGCCCGCGATCTGAAAATGAGCGCGTAGAGGGGCCTAGCTCTTTATCGCGCAGGACCGCCGCAGCACGATCTCGGTCGGCAGGATGACGTGCTGCGGCTCCGGCGGAGCGGCCGCGCCGCCGGCGGCGACGCGGTTGATCAGCGCCACCGCCGCTTCGCGTCCCATCGCTTCCAGGTTCCAGCGCACGGCGGTGATCGGCGGCGACGCCAGCTCGGCCAGATCGGTATCGCCCACGGCCACGACCGACACGTCCTGCGGCACGCGCACGCCCTTGAGCGCGAACGCGCGCAGCGCGCCGGTCAGCATCATGTTGCCTCCCATGATGATGCCGGTGGGGGGTTCTTTCAGCGCCATCAGCCGGTGCACTTCCTGGTAGGCGTAGGCCACCGTCAGGCTCTCCAGCCGCAGCAGCGCGGGATCGATGGGCAGTCCGGCGCTTTCGAAGGCCTCGGCGAAGCCGCGGTAGCGCTCGCGCCCCGGCCGGATTTTCGGTTCTCCGGTGACCAGCGCGATGCGCCGGTGGCCCAGCGAAATGAGATGGTCGGCCGCCTGCCGGACGCCATTGCGCTGGTCCGACACGACGTGATCGCATTCCTCGGGCAGCTCGCGTTCGACCAGCACGGTGGGCACCCGCGTGCCGCGGACGATGCCCGTCATGCGCGGGTCGTACTCGTCGGAGGGCGCGAACAGCAGGCCGTCCACGCGCCGCTGCAGCAGCAGCGTCAGTAGCTCCATCTCGTGGTCGGCGTCGCCGTTGCTGTTGGCGAGGATGAAGGCATAGCCGTGCCGGCGCAGTTCTTCTTCGGCCGATTTGGCGATGGCCGCGAACAGCGGGTTGCCGATGTCGGGCAGCACGCAGCCGATGGTCTTGGTCGACGCGGTGCGCATGCTCTGGGCCACGGCGTTGGGCTGCCAGCCGGTGCGCGCGATCGCTGCTTGCACCTGTTCGCGGATGCGCGCCTTGACGGCCGGGTTCTTATTCACCACGCGCGACACGGTGCCGACCGAAACGCCGGCCTCGCGGGCGACGTCGCGCATCGTGACGGCGGCGTGCGGCGCCGCCGGCGGCTTGGAGCCTGTCTTCGGCATGGTGTCGGCCGTGGGTGGCAGGCGGCGTGGCGAAGGTGCCGGCCGCCCTTGGTGACGTTTCATCGAGCGGCGTTTTTACCATCTCCGGTGGTGGGGGACAAGGCGCGTCCGCCAGCCATCGACGCCAGGTCCTGTACGCCGCGCCGGTCTGCCGGTTCGCTTCGGTAGGCTTTATCGGCTATTATTTGAAACGTTTCATAATTTCGAGAGAGCGCGCCGGCGCCCTGCGGGGAGCCCGGCCGCCGCACAGGAGCCAACATGCAGGAAGCCGCGCCGCTCGCCGGCCTGACGGTAGTGGAACTGGGAACCAGCGTCGCCGCGCCCTATGCCGGCCTGATCTTCGCCGACCTCGGCGCGCGGGTGGTCAAGGTGGAAAACCCCGATGGCGGCGACCACGCCCGCAGCTGGGGTCCGCCGTTCCACCGCGGCACGGCCAGTACCTTCATGGCGCTCAACCGCGGCAAGGAAAGCGTGGCGCTGGACCTCGCCTCGCGAAGCGGTCAGGCCGCGCTGCGCCGGCTGATCCTGGACCACGCCGACGTCGTCGTGCAGAACCTGCGGCCCGGCCTGCTGGAAAAATTCGGCTTCGACGCCGCCGCGCTGCTGCGCGACAAGCCCGCGCTGATCTGGTGCGACATCGGGGCCTTCGGCCGCGGCGGTCCGCTGGGCGGCCGCCCCGGCTACGACCCCCTGGTGCAGGCCACGGCAGGCATCATGAGCGTGACCGGCGAGCCCGGCCGCCCGCCGGCGCGCGCCGGCGTGTCGATCGTCGACATGGGCTCCGGCATGTGGGCGGTGATCGGCGTGCTGGCGCGCCTGCTGGCCCGCCGCGACGGCAACGGCGGCGGCCGCGTGGCCACCTCGCTGTTCGAGACGGGCCTGGCCTGGATGACCGTGCCGTTGGCCAATTTCGAAGCCAGCGGCCAGGTGCCCGGGCCGCAGGGCTCGGGCCAGCCGCAGATCGTGCCCTACCAGGCCTTCCGCACCAAGGACGCCTGGCTGATGGTGGCCGCCGGCAACGACGGCCTGTTCACCCGGCTGTGCCGCGCCATCGGCATGCCGGAACTGGCGGCCGATCCCGACTACGCCGCCAATCCTGCGCGCGTGGCCAATCGCGGCCGGCTGATCGCGCTGCTGGAAGAAAAATTCCTGCAGTTCGACAGCGCCGCACTGGCGGCACGGCTGGACCAGGCCGGCGTGCCGAACGCGCCGCTGCTTACCGTGGACCGCGTGGCGCGCCATCCGCAACTGGAAGCGGTGGGCATGTGCGCGCCTTGCGAAGGCGACGACCTGCCGCTGGCCGGCATCCCGCTGTCGTTCGACGGCACGCGGCCGCGTGCCGCCGGCCGCCCGCCGGCGTTGGGCGAGCACGGCACGGCCCGCTGATCTTCCGAAGGAGACTTGCTTGAAAACCGAATTCGAAACGCTCGCGCTCGACTATCCGCGCGAGAACGTGCTGCGCGTCACGCTGAACCGGCCGGAACGCGCCAACGCCATCAATACCCAGGCCGGACGCGACCTGGTCGAGCTGTTCGAGGAATTCCTGGTCGATACCCACGGCCTGCGCTGCGTCGTGCTGACCGGCGCCGGCGACAAGGCCTTCAGCGCCGGTGGCGACCTGAAAGAACGCAAGGGCATGACCGACGCCCAATGGCTGGCCCAGCACGCCATCTTCGAACGCATGGTGCGAGCCATCGCCGGGTGCCCGGTGCCGCTGATCGGCGCGGTCAACGGCGCGGCCTACGGCGGTGGCTGCGAACTGGCCGGGCTGTGCGACTTCGTCTACGCCGCCGCCCATGCCCGCTTCGCGCTGACCGAAGTCACGCTCGGCATCATGCCCGGCGCCGGCGGCACCCAGACGCTGGCGCGCGCGGTGGGCGAACGCCGTGCCAAGGAACTGATCCTGACCGGCCGTCCGTTCACGGCGCTGGAAGCGCGGGAGTGGGGCCTGGTCAACGCCGTGTACGAGTTGCCCGAACTGATGGACCGCGTGCTCGACACCGCGCTGCGCATTGCGGACAACGCGCCGATCGCCGTGCGCCAGGCCAAGCAGTCGATCCATCGCGGCCTGCAGATGTCGCTGGCCGATGGTCTGGCGTTCGAGATCGAAGCCTACAACCGGATGGTGCCGACCCAGGACCGCCAGGAAGGCATCCTGGCCTTCAACGAGAAGCGCAAGCCGCGCTTTCGCGGCGTCTAGGAGCTGCGCCATGTCCGTGCAAGAAACGGCGCGCGTGCGCGAAGTCGGGCTGCGAGACGGCCTGCAGATGGTCCACGCCATGCTCGATGCCGGTCGCAAGCTCGAATGGTGCCGGCGCGAACTGGCGGCCGGCATCGCCGACATCGAGGTCACGGCCTTCGTGCCGGCCAAGGTGGTGCCGCAGTTCGCCGACGCCGAGGAGGTGGCGCGCGGCGCGCTGGCCATGCCCGGCCTGCGGCCCGCGGCGTTGGTGCCCAACCTGAGAGGCGCGCGGCGCGCGCTCGAGATCGGCCTGAAGAAAATCGATTTCGTGCTGTCGGCCAGCAACGAGCACAATCTGCGCAACGTGCGCCGCCCCACCGAGGAATCGATCGAGGACTTCGGCCGCATCAAGGCCTGGCGCGACGAGCATGGCGCCGGCGTGGAGCTCGGCGTGGGCGTGGCCACCGCCTTCGGCTGCACTATCGCCGGCCGGGTGGAAGAGCGCCGCGTGCTGCGGATCGTCGAGCGCCTGCTGGCGCTGGGCGCCGACGAGATCACCATCGCCGACACCGTTGGCTATGCCGATCCGGGCCAGGTGGACGCCCTGATGCGGCAGGTGTTGGCGCTGGCCGGCAAGGTGCCGGTGGCCTGTCATTTCCACGATACGCGCGGCCTCGGGTTGGCCAATGTCTATGCGGCGGTGCAGGCCGGCGTGCGGATTTTCGACGCCTCGCTGGCCGGACTGGGCGGCTGCCCGTTCGCGCCCAACGCCACCGGCAACATCGATACCGAAGACTGCGTGTTCCTGCTCGAATCGCTGGGCCTGCGCACCGGCGCCGACATCGACGCGCTGCTCGAACTGCGCCGCAGCGTCGAGTCGTGGCTGCCGGGCGAACCGTTCGCCGGCGCGATCGCCCGCGCCGGCCTGCCCAAGACCTTCCGCCTCTCGGCCGGTGCGGGCCCACTCCAACGACAAGGTTGAATACCATGAACACCACCTACCCGGCCAGCGACAACGGCTTGCACATCTCGGCCGAAAGCCGCGACTACCCCGACCTGCGCGACGCGGTGCGCCGCATCTGCGCCGATTTCCCCGGCGCCTACTGGCGCAAACTGGACAGCGAGCGCGGCTACCCCAGCGAGTTCATCCGCGCGCTGACCGACGCCGGCTTCCTGGGCGCATTGATTCCCGAGGAATACGGCGGCTCCGGCATGCCGCTGCGGGCGGCCGCGGTGATCCTGGAAGAGATCAACGCCAGCGGCTGCGTGGCCAGCCCGGCGCATGCGCAGATGTACATCATGGGTACCCTTCTGCGCCACGGCAGCGAGGCGCAGAAGCGTCGCTACCTGCCGGCCATCGCCTCGGGCGAACTGCGCCTACAGGCCTTCGGCGTGACCGAGCCCACGACCGGTTCCGACACCACCCAGCTCAGGACCCGGGCCGAGCGGCGCGGCGACGTCTACGTGGTCAACGGGCAGAAGGTGTGGACCTCGCGCGCGCTGTATTCCGACCTTATGCTGCTACTGGTGCGCACCACGCCGGTCGAGCAATGTGCCAGGCGCACCGACGGCCTGTCGACGCTGCTGGTCGATTTGCGCGAGGCAAGGGGCAAGGGGCTGGAGATCCGCCCGATCCCGGCCATGATCAACCACAACACCACCGAAGTCTTCATCGAGAATCTGGAGGTGCCGGTCGAGAACCTGATCGGCGAAGAAGGCAAGGGTTTTCGCTACATCCTCGACGGCATGAACGCCGAGCGCATCCTGGTGGCCCAGGAATGCATCGGCGACGGCCGCTGGCTGCTCGACAAGGGCGTCGCCTACGCCAACGAGCGCAAGGTGTTTGGCCATCCCATCGGCCGCAACCAGGGCATCCAGTTCCCGTTGGCGCGCGCCTACGCCGAGCTTGAGGCGGCCGAGCTGATGTCGCGCAAGGCGGCGGCGCTGTTCGACGCCGGCCGGCCCTGCGGCGCCGAGGCCAACATGGCCAAGCTGCTGGCTTCGGAAGCCACCTGGCACGCCGCCGAGGCGGCCTTGCAGACGCACGGCGGCTTCGGCTTCGCGCAGGAGTACGACGTCGAACGCAAGTGGCGCGAGGTGCGCATTTACCAGACGGCGCCGATTTCCACCAACCTCATTCTTGCCTACCTGGGCCAGCACGTGCTGGGCATGCCCCGGTCGTATTGACGAAGGAACGCACGCATGACTCACAGCATTCCGTGGGGACACGAACTGGCCGTGCGGCAGGCCCGCTACGGCGGCCGGCCGGCGGTGATCGGCGCCGAAGGGCAATGCACCCATGCCGAGCTGGCGACGCGCGCCAACGGGCTCGCCCGCCACCTGCTCGCGCGTGGCGTGCGGCCCGGCGAGCCGGTAGCCGTCTGCCTGGCCAACGGCCCGGCCGCGGTCTGGGCCAGCTACGGCACGATGCTGGCCGGCGCCGCCGAAACCCCGGTCAACCCCCATCTGTCGCCGCCGGAGATCGCCTATTGCCTGCGCCTGGCGTCGGTGCGCCACGTGGTCACGGATTTGGCGCGCCGCCAGCTGTTCGGCGACCTGGGCTGTGAGGTCCACCTGGTCGATGACGGCAGCATCGGGACCGCCGACTGCGATCCCGCCCTGTCCGCGCGGGCCGATGATTGGGGCCGCCTGGTGTTCACCTCGGGCACCACCGGCAAGCCCAAGGCCATCGTCTGCAGCCATCGCGGCCGCTGGACCGCCAACCTGCTGCTGCGCGCCAGTCTGCCGTACCAGCCCGGCGCGCAGTCCAGCATCCTGCTGATGACGCCGTTCCCATTCGGCGCCGCGCTGCTGTCCTATGCCTACCTGGACGCCGGCGCGTCGGTGCACCTGTTCGAAGGGGTGGACGTGGGACGGGTGCGCGCGCTGTTGGACGACGGCCGCGTGGACGCCATCTTTGCGCCGCCCACGGTGCTGGCCAAGCTGGCCGACGGCCTGACCGGCCATCGCTACGGCGGCGTGCGCGCCATCTTCTGTGGCACGTCCACGCTGCTGCCCGATCTGTACCGCCGTGCGCGCGAGATCTTCGGGCCGGTGGTGCGCGTCACCTACGGCAAGTCCGAGGTCTACAACCCGATCACCTACCTGTCGCCCGAGGAATGCGATGCGTGGTATGGCGCCGATCCCGCTTCGCAGCCCGGCGTGAGCCTGGGCTGGGCCGCCTCGGGCGTAGAGCTGGCCGTGCGCGACGGCGACGGCCGCGACCTGCCGCCGGGCGAAACGGGCGAAATCCACATCCGGGCCCAGCACATGCTGGCCGGCCACATCGACGCCGAGGGTTTCCATGCGGTCGGCCCCGGCGATTGGCACGCCACCGGCGACATGGGGCTGCTGTCGGCGCACGGCGAGCTGATGCTGACGGGGCGCGCCCACGACGTCATCAAAAGCGGCGGCTACAAAATCTTTCCGCAGGAAATCGAGACAGTGATCGGGCCGGCGGCCGGCTCCGCGCCGGTGGTCGCCGTCGGCCTGCCGTCCGAATACTGGGGGCAGGTGATCGTGGCGGTGGCCGAGCGCCCGCCGGCCGGCTGGGACGCGGCTGCGGCCAGCGCGGCCGGGCAGATCGCCAAGTTCAAGCGCCCGCGGGCCTATCTGTCGGTCGATGCCTTGCCGCGCGGCTCGCAGGACAAGATCCAGCGCGCCCGGGTGGTCGACCTGGTGCTGGAACGCTACCGGCTGGAGGACGGCCCGCATCCGCGCCTATTGCCCCGCGAACCGGTCTGATTACGCCTTGCTGGAATAACGTTTCACTTGCAGGGCAGTATTCCCCAGGTCGCGAGGAGGGCGAGATTCCCCTGCAATGGTGTACCAATCGCTGTTGTCTCTATCTTATTCCTGTGGCACACTGCGACCCGAAAATTAAAACGTTTCACCAAACTTTAAGAACGATCTGATTTGCACCGCCCCTCCGGGCGGGCGCCCGATTGAAGGAGACCGACTTGAAATTCACGACAACGATAGGCGCGGCCGTCCTGGCCATCGCCGCGGTTGGCACCGCCCATGCCGACGGCTACCCCAGTCATCCGGTAACCATGCTGGTGCCCAGCTCCGTGGGCGGCCCCACCGACGCGCTGGCCCGGATCCTGGCTGACTCCATGGCAGGCCCGCTGGGCAACACGCTGGTGGTCGAGACCAAGGGCGGCGGCGCCAGCGGCACCATCGGTGCGTCGATGGTGGCCAAGGCCCCGGCCGACGGCTACACCATCCTGCTCTACAACATGTCGCATGCCACTACCGGCACCTTCTACGACAACCTGCCGTACGAGCCGCGCACGGTGTTCCAGGCCATCGGCCTGATCGCCGATGTGCCGATGGTCATCGTCGGCCGCCCTGACCTGCCGGCCTCAAATCTGCAGGAACTGATCGCCTACCTCAGGAGCAAGAAAGATGGCGCCGCCGTCGGCCACGCCGGTCCCGGCACCGCTTCCCAGCTGTGCAGCATGCTGCTGCAGCAGGCCGCAGGCGTTCCCATCACCAGCGTCGCCTACAAGGGCGCCGGCCCGGCCATGGTCGACCTGATGGCCGGCCACATCGACCTGGTCTGCGACCAGACCACCACCACGCTGGGGCCGGTCACCGCCAAGCGCGTCAAGGCCTTCGCCGTCACGTCGAAGAATCGCGTGGCCAAGCTGCCCGACCTGCCCACTGCGTCGGAGGCCGGCCTGCCCGGTTTCGAAATGGTCGTCTGGCACGGCCTGTACGCGCCCAAGGGCACGCCGGAGCCGGTGGTGGCCAAGCTCGAGAAGTCGCTGCAGACCGCGCTGGAAGACCCCAAGCTGCGCGAGCGCCTGGCCGAACTGGGCGCCCAGCCCGTTTCGCGCGACCGCGCCACACCAGAAGCCCTGCAGAAGCACCTCGAAGCCGAAATCGACCGCTGGGCCCCGATCATTCGCAAGAGCAACGAAGCCGCTCAGCGCTAAGGCCGGAAGCCGGTCCGGGATGCTTCCCGGACATCGCCGGCGCACGCCGCGGGAACACGCCGGGTCGTGACCATGGAATCCCCTGCCGCGCGCAGCGACGCGCGATGTCGCGCCATGTGTAGCGCGGCTTGGCTTCGTAAACCAAGAGCGGCGGGCTCGTCCATATGTCAGCCATCCCGAACTCAGCTGCACAGCCCGGGAATCCATGCCGGCAGCCAGAAGGGAAATGTTGCCCGGCGCCAGCCACGCCTTGAACGCCAAGGCGCAAACCGCGGCGAGAATCACGGCCCCCAGCAGCCGCAGGAAACAATGGCGGACGGCGGCCGCGTTCACGTGGCCGCCATGGCGGGTGCGACGCGCAGGATCTGCCGATCGTCGATGGGCCAGTGCAATGCAGCGGCCAGAACGCCCAGTCCCATTGCGCCCAGCCAGACCGGATCGTAGGACGGGTGGCGTCGAACACATAGCCGCCCAGCCAGACGCCGAAGAACGAGCCCAACTGGTGGCCGAAGAACGTGAAACCGAACAGGGTACTCAAATAACGGACGCCGAAAACACGCCAGAGCACGGCATTGGTCAGCGGCACCGTTCCCAGCCATAGCAGGCCCATTGCCGCGGCGAACAGATAGACGCTCCATGTGCTCGGTGGCAGCAGTGTGAACAGTGCCATCGCCGACGTACGCGCCAGGTACAAGCCCGACAGCAGGTATTTCTGGCGATACCGTCCGCCCAGCGGCATCCCGGTGTCGATGTGCGCTGTTGGCAAACAACCAGATCGTCGATCTCCGCAACGAGGGCATCGATCTCGCGGTCCGCTATACCTGCGCCTCGTCGGTGCCGCCCGGATCGCGCCGCCTGTTCGGCGAGACCATCGCGCCCGTGGCCCATCCTTCGCTTGCGGTGAAATCGCTTCGTTCCGGTTCTTGGCTTTCAAAACTGACGCTGCTGGAGTTCGACGATGCCCGCTATCCGTGGCTGCAATGGCGCACCTGGCTGGAGGCTGCCGGCCGCAAGGACGCGAAGCCGCGCGCCTTCGTGCATTTCAACCAATACGATCTGGTGATGCAGGCTGCGCTTGCGGGCCAGGGCGTGGCCTTGGGGCGGCTTGAATTGATCGCGCCTCAGGTCGATGAAGGCAGGCTGGTCGTGATCGACCCGCCGCGGCATGGCGCGGCAATCGCGCACGGCCATTGGCTAATCCATGCCGAGGCGCAACCGCGCCGCGAAGTCACCGATGTGGCGGCGTGGATCGAAGCCGAAGCATCGGCGCCGGCGTCCGCCTGACACAAAGGGCGGCCCCCGACGGCAAAAAAGCCGCGCGGCTTTCGTGGCCGCGCGGCTTGCTCCTCCGTACTCCGCCGGGTTCAGCGGCCCGGGGCGCAGGCGGCGATCAGTTCGGGCAGGCTGTTCTTAGAGAAGTTCAGCGCCGTGGCGATGGCCTTTTCCTGCTGCGCCGGGCTCAGCACGTCGGCCGTCAGGTTGCGGAACTTGGCGGCCAGTTCCTCGTCGGTGAACGGGTCGCGGTAGTCGCCCTTCGGATAGGGCAGTTCCTTGACCACGGTCTGGCCGTTGGTGAGCTTGATGGTCACGCGCGAGGGGCGGTCGGGCGGGAAGACGGCGTCCATCGCCTTGTCGTGGACGCAGGTGATCTTGGCCATCATCGCCTTGACTTCCGGCAGCTCCCATTTGCGGGCGCGCAGTTGGCCGATCTCGTACTTGCCTTCCACCAGCGAGATCGCGACGATGTACGGCAGGCTGTGGTCGGCCGTCTCGCGCTCGTCCACTTCGTAGCGCGAGGTGCCGCCCATGCCGTTGACCATGTCCTCGATCAGCCAGCCGAAGCCGTCCACCGTCACGTGTTCGATCTTGTCGGGGGTGATGCCGTGTTCCTTCACCAGCGCCAGCGAGATGTCGATCGCGGCGTGGTTGATGTAGGCGGCCGGGTAGCGCTTCAGGCAGGTCAGCGGCAGGCGCCACTTGTCCATCGGCGCGGTCAGCACGCTCCAGTCGCATTCGCCCAGCACCTGGTTGCCCAGGCCGCGCTGGCCTTCGAACACTTCGCGCGCGCCGGTCAGGCCTTCCTTGGCCAGATAGGCGGCTTCCACGCCGTGCGCGGCCGAGATGCCGGCGCTGGCGCCCTTGAGCATCGACATCTGGCCCACGCGCACTTCGCCCAGCGTGGGGTAGCAGCCGGCGATGGCGATGGCGTTGGTCAGGCGTTCCTGGTCCAGGTGCAGCAGCGCGCCGGCGGCGGCGGCGCTGGCGATGGTGACCAGCGTGGTCTGGTCCCAGCCGCGGGTCTTGAAGAACGACGACTTGGTGAATTCGCAGCAGCGCATCTGCACTTCGAACGCGATCAGGATCGACTTGATCACGTCGATGGTGGACGACCCTTCGGCCTCGGCCACCGCCAGGCAGGCGCCGATGTTGTCGCTCGAGTGCGCCGGATTGTTCGAGAAGTAGGTGTCGTTCATGTCCAGGTCGCGGATCATGGCGCTGTTGACCATCGCGGCGCCCATGGCGGACGACTTCTCGCCGGTGGCCAGCAGAGTGGCCTCGGCCGTGCCGCCGATGCGCTTGGCCCAGCGGCGCATCACCTTGACGGCGGGGGAATCGGCGGCGCCCAGGGCGCAGGCCATGCTGTCGAGGATCAGCCGCTCGACGGCATGTATGGTTTCGGGGGTCAGGACCGCGCTTTCCATCGCGGTCGAGATCTGTCTGGCCAACTGTTCGGCTATGGTTTCGGCGCGCACTTCGTGTCTCTCCGT
Organism: Pigmentiphaga soli; assembly: GCF_039541095.1. Lineage (NCBI taxonomy): Bacteria > Pseudomonadati > Pseudomonadota > Betaproteobacteria > Burkholderiales > Alcaligenaceae > Pigmentiphaga > Pigmentiphaga soli. The sequence continues at coordinate 16,714 of NZ_BAABFO010000004.1, read as the reverse complement.
TCGGCTTGATTTGCGGACGCCGAAAGAGCGGGCCTCCGGCGGTGTGCAGGCAATTTAGCAAGGCGCCCGATAGCTCGCAAGAATATCGGGCTATCATGTCATCGCTGCCTGTTATCCTGAGGAGACGCCGAAATGAAGCTGCGGCAACTGCAGTATGTGCTGGAAATCTATCGCAACGGCAACCACATGACGGCCGCGGCGGATGTGCTTCACACCTCGCAGCCGGGCATCAGCAAGCAGATCCAGCAGCTCGAGGCCGAGCTCGGCTTCGAGGTCTTCGCCCGCCAGCGCAACAAGATCGTGGGGGTGACCGAGCCGGGCCGCGAGGTGATCGCGATCGCGCAGCGCATGCTGGCCGATGCCGAGCGCCTGCGCCACTTGGGCGAAACGTTTTCCAAGACCAGCGCCGGCAGCCTGACGGTGGCCACCACGCATACCCACGCGCGCTACGTATTGCCGCAGGTGATCGAGCGTTTCGTGCGGGAATATCCGGAGGTGCGGCTGGTACTGATGCAGGAAAGCCCGGTGCAGATCCGCGAGTTGGTGGCGGCCGGCAGCGCCGACATCGCCATCGGCACCGAGCCCGAAAAAGCCTTCCCCAGCCTGGTGGCGCTGCCGGGCGTGGTGCTGCCGCGCAGCGTGGTGGCCAAGGCCGGCCATCCGATCCTGAAAGCCAAGCCGCTGACGCTGCACGAGATCGCCAAGTATCCGATCCTTACCCACGGCCACAGCGGCAACTGGAAGGTGCTGGGCGCGTTCCGCAAGGCCGGCATCGAGCCGAACGTGGTGTTCGGCGCGCTGGACGCGGATGTGAGCAAGACCTATGTGAAGCTTGGGCTGGGCATCGCCGTGCTGACCACCGCCGCCTTCAGCGCCGAGGACGATCGCGGCCTGCGGGCCATCGACGCCAGCCACCTGTTCCCGTCCAGCACCACCTATATCGCGCTGCGCGCCAATACCTATCTGCGCGGCTTCGCCTACGACTTCATCAATTTCATGGCGCCGGAGCTGACGCCGGACGTGGTGAAGGCGGCGCTGATCCGCCCGTCGTCCGGCCACAGCGGAGAAGTGTGACGCAAGGCGGCGGGCGGCCGGCCCGGGGGCAGTCAGGCCCCGATTTCGCGGGCCGACGACACGCGCCCGTCGGCCTCGGTTTCTTCCAGCCGGACCTTGAAGCCCCACAGCCGCGACAGGTGCTTGAGCACTTCGCCGGCGTCGTCGGCCGCCAGCGGGCGGCCGCGCGTTTTCTGGTGACGCAGCACCAGCGAACGGTCGGTGTCGCGGTTGTACCGCACCACCTGGATGTCAGGCAGAAGCGCGTCGCGGTTGTACTGCTGTGCCAGCAGCTTGCGGATCCGGCGGTAGCCGTCGTCGTCGTGGATGGCGTCGATCTCGAGCTTGGGTTTGGCCTGGTGGTCGGCCACCGCGAAGAAGCGAAAATCGCGGATCAGCTTGGGCGACAGGTACTGCGCGATGAAGGACTCGTCCTTGAAGTTGCGCATCGCGAAATCCAGCGTCTTGATCCAGTCGCTGCCGGCGATGTCGGGGAACCACAGGCGGTCTTCTTCGGTGGGGTGCTCGCAGATGCGGCGGATGTCCTGCATCATCGCGAAGCCCAGCGCGTAGGGGTTGATGCCGCCGTAGCCGCGCTGGTCGAAGCCGCGCTGGCTGACCACGTTGGTGTGGCTCTGCAGGAACTCGATCATGAAGCCGTCGTTGACCTGGCCCTTCTCGTGCAGCCGGTTCAGCAACGTGTAGTGCCAGAAGGTCGCCCAGCCTTCGTTCATGACCTTGGTTTGCGTTTGCGGATAGAAGTACTGGGCCAGCTTGCGCACGATGCGCACCAGTTCCTTCTGCCAGGGCTCGAGCTTGGGCGAGTACTTCTCGATGAAGTACAGCACGTTTTCCTCGGGCTCGGGCGGGAACACGGCGCGCTTGGCCTCGTCGTCGGCCGGGGCGCTGGCGGTCGGCACCGTGTGGGCCAGCAGGTCGTCGTACTGGCGGCGCTCGTGCTCGTCGCGCGCGGCCTGGCGTTCGGCCTCGGCCTTGTACGAGATCGGGTGCGGGCGCTTGTAGCGGTCCACGCCGTGCGACATCAGCGCGTGGCAGGAGTCGATGATGTCTTCCACCGCGCCGATGCCGTGGCGGTCTTCGCAAGCCATCACGTACTTGCGCGCGAACACCAGGTAGTCGAGGATGCCGTCGGCGTCCGTCCACTGGCGGAACAGGTAGTTGCCCTTGAAGAAGGAGTTGTGGCCGTAGCAGGCGTGCGCCACCACCAGCGCCTGCATCGCGATGGAGTTTTCTTCCATCAGGTAGGCGATGCAGGGGTTGGAGTTGATCACGATCTCGTAGGCCAGGCCCTGCACGCCGGTGCGGTAGGCCTGTTCGTGGCGGATGAATTCCTTGCCGTACGACCAGTGCGGGTAGCCGATGGGCAGCCCGGCCGAGGCGTAGGCATCGAGCATCTGCTCGGAGGTGATGATCTCGATCTGGTTCGGGTAGGTGTCGAGCCCGAATTCCTGCGCGGCCTCGGCGATCGCCTGGTCGTAGCGCTGGATCAGCTCGAAGGTCCACTCCGATCCGGTGGAGATGGGCCCCTTGAGGGCGGGGGCCGGATCGCCGAGCGTTGCTATCGTGCTCATGGGTGGGCCCTCCTGTCGCTGCGCGACATCCTCCCCAGGGGAGGGAGCGCGCATCGAAGGGCGGCCGTGCGGAGTGCGCTCATGCGGCCTCCTTCCTGAACAAATCATGGAATACCGAGAAGATCTCGCCGCGCTCGCGGATGCGCCGCATCACGAAGTGCTCGGCGGTCTCGCGTTCGTACTCGGCCCACAGGCTGGTCTTGTGCGACTCGCCCGGTTCCGGGATCTCGATGTAGGCGAAATAGCGCGAGGCCGGCAGCAGGTGCTCGGACAGGAAGCGCGCGCTTTTGGCGGCGTCCGCGCCGAACGAGTCGCCGTCGCTGGCCTGCGCGGCGTAGATGTTCCAGGTGGACGGCGAGTAGCGGTCTTCGATGATCTCCCGCATCAGTTCGAGCGCCGACATCACCACCGTGCCGCCGCTCTTCGGATCGTGGAAAAAAGTGTCTTCGTCGACTTCTTCGGCGTTGTCGGTGTGGCGGATGAAGACCACGTCGAGGCGTTCGTAGCGGCGCGTGAGGAACAGGTACAGCAGCGTGAAGAAGCGCTTGGCCAGGTCCTTCTTGAACTCGCTCATCGAGCCCGAGACGTCCATCAGGCAGAACATCACCGCGCGCGCCACCGGCGCCGGCACCGCCACCCGGTTGCGGTAGCGCAGGTCGATCTCGTCGAGGAAGGGCGCGCGCGCCAGCCGCGAGCGGAAGTCCGCCACCGTGCGTTCGAGCTCTTCGATCTCGTCGGCCGGCGCGCCGGCACGGCGGGCCTCGTCGAGCTTTTCCTGGGCCGCTTCGAGTTCGGTCTGCACGGCCGGCGCGCCGAGCGCGATGCGGCGCGACAGCGAGGTGCGCAGCGTGCGCGCCACGCTCAGCGTGCTGGGCGAACCGGTGGTGGTGTAGCCGGCGCGTTGCCACTTGGTCTGGTTGACCTCGCCCAATTGGGTGCGGACCAGGTGCGGCAGTTCGAGGTCTTCGAAGAAGAGATCGAGGAATTCCGCGCGCGACAGCGTGAAGGTGAACTGGTCCACCGACTCGCCTTCGCCGGGCTCGCCCTGGCCGGCGCCTTCCTGGCCGTTGGGCCGTGGAATGGTGTCGCCCTTGGCGAACTCGCGGTTGCCCGGATGGACGATCTCGCGATCGCCGCCCGCGCCGTGGTGCAGGGTGGGTTCGGAGATGTCCTTGGCCGGCAGCGAGATGTCGCCGCCGGCGTCCATCTCTTTCATCGAACGTTCCTGCACCAGGTCGCGCACAGCCCGGCGGATCTGCTGCTTGTATCGCCTGAGAAAGCGTTCGCGGTTGACCGCGCTTTTGTTCCGGCCGTTGAGCCGGCGATCGATAAGTGAACTCATACCCGCCTTGCTCAGGAAGACTTCCTCACCCGCAAGTACCACTCGCAAAGGAGCCGCACTTGTTTTTCGGTATAGCCCTTATCGACCATGCGCGCAACAAAACTCTGGTGCTTGTTGCGGTCGTCGGCCGAGGCCTTGGCGTTGAACGAGATCACCGGCAGCAGGTCTTCGGTGTTGGAGAACATCTTCTTCTCGATCACCTCGCGCAGCTTCTCGTAGCTGGTCCAGGTCGGGTTGGTGCCGCCGTTGTTGGCCCGCGCGCGCAGCACGAAGTTCACGATCTCGTTGCGGAAATCCTTCGGGTTGGCGATGCCGGCCGGCTTCTCGATCTTTTCCAGTTCGGCGTTCAGGGCCGCGCGGTCGAAGCTTTCGCCCGTTTCCGGATCGCGGAATTCTTCATCCTGGATCCAGCAGTCGGCGAAGGTGACGTAGCGGTCGAAGATGTTCTGGCCGTACTCGGAGTACGACTCGAGGTAGGCCGTCTGGATTTCCTTGCCGATGAATTCCGCATAGCGCGGCGCCAGGTAGCCCTTGATGAATTCCAGGTAGCGGCGCCGCGTTTCGTCGGGATAGTCTTCCCGCGCGATGCGCTGCTCGAGCACGTACATCAGGTGCACGGGGTTGGCCGCGACCTCGGTCAGGTCGTAGTTGAAGACGCTCGAAAGAATCTTGTAGGCGAAACGCGTCGACACGCCGGTCATCCCTTCGTCGGTGCCCGCGTAGTCCTTGTACTCCTGCAGCGTCTTGGCCTTGGGGTCGACGTCTTTCAGGCTTTCGCCGTCGTACACGCGCAGCTTGGAATAGATGCTGGAGTTCTCGGGATCCTTCAAGCGGGTCAGCACCGAAAACTGGGCCATCATTTCAAGCGTGCCGGGCGCGCACGGAGCCTCGGACAGCGAGCTGTGCTTGAGCAGCTTGTCGTAGATGTGGACCTCTTCCGAAACCTGCAGGCAGTACGGCACCTTGACGATGTAGATGCGGTCGAGGAATGCCTCGTTGTGCTTGTTGTTGCGGAAGGTCTGCCACTCCGACTCGTTGGAGTGAGCAAGGATCGTGCCGCTGAACGGGATGGCCGAGAAGCCTTCGGTGCCCTTGAAGTTGCCCTCCTGGGTGGCCGTCAGCAGCGGGTGCAGCATCTTGATCGGCGCCTTGAACATTTCGACGAATTCGAGCAGGCCCTGGTTGGCCAGGCACAGCCCGCCGGAGTAGCTGTAGGCGTCGGGGTCGTCCTGCGAGTAGCGGTCGAGCTTGCGGATGTCGACCTTGCCGACCAGCGAGGAGATGTCCTGGTTGTTCTCGTCGCCCGGCTCCGTCTTGGCGATGGCCACCTGGCGCAGCACCGACGGGTTGATGCGGACCACGCGGAAGCGGGAAATGTCGCCGTCGAATTCCTTGAGCCGCTTGGTGGCCCACGGCGACATGATGCCGGTCAGGTAGCGGCGCGGGATGCCGTACTCGTTTTCGAGCTGGTTGCCGAAGCGGTCGGGATGGAACAGGCCGAGCGGCGATTCGTTGACCGGCGACCCCTTCAGCGCGTAGATGGGATAGGCCTCCATCAGGCTCTTCAGGCGCTCGGCGATCGACGACTTGCCGCCGCCCACCGGGCCCAGCAGGTAGAGGATCTGCTTGCGCTCTTCCAGGCCCTGCGCGGCATGCTTGAAGAAGGCGACGATCTGGCTGATCACGTCTTCCATGCCGAAGAATTCCTTGAACGCCGGGTAGCGGCGGATCAGGCGGTTGGAGAACAGGCGAGACAGGCGCGGATCGTTGCGGGTATCGATCACTTCAGGTTCGCCGATGGCTGCCAGCATCCGTTCCGCCGATGTGGCGTAGGCCATGGGATCGCGCTTGGCCAGTGTCAGATACTCTTCGAGCGACAGTTCGGTTTCCTGCAGTTTGGCGTACTGTGACTTAAAGCCTTCGACGATATTCAGCATGGAACACTCCAACAGCATTTGAAAAGGTCTCGCTAGTCTCCACTCCACGGTGCCGGTGCCCGGTCTTTCGCCGATCCGGCGCGATACGGATCGACGATCAGAAACCCCATTCTGACCCTATTGCTTGTGCGTCGCTATAAGTTCTCGCACCTTCTTTTCGTATTCCGGCTTCGGGGAATCGATGGTTGCGTTTTCGCACAACATGGCGTTGCCCCGATATATCTAAGGTTCTACATTAAAAGCAGAGTTCCTCGGAAATGGGGGACGCACAAATTTTTTTGCGCAAGATACCTGCGCGGGGCACGCTTGCGCCGCGCGCGGCCGTCTATGTCGTGTATGCGAGACGGTGGGGACGGATGTCGCGCGCGGGGAGCGCGCGTTGTGTCGATGCAGGCCGCCGCACGGGCCTGCGGTGCGCAAAATCGGCGCTTCCCGCAAACGAAACGCGGCGGTCCCGAAGAGGGCGCCGCCGCGTCGCGGGGAGCGGATGCGCGCGCGGCCCGTCCGCGCGCAAGGGCCGCCGGCGCGGCCCGGGACCTTACTCCGGCTGGATGCCAGCCTCCTTGATGAGGCCGGCCCAGCGGACGATGTCTTCCTTGATGAAGCGGCCCAGTTCTTCCGGCCCCATCGGCGCCGGCGTGACGCCCAGGCCGGCCAGGTTTTCGGCCACTTCCTGCCGCTTCAGCGCCTTGATGCTCGCCTCGTAGAATTTGCGCACCACATCCGGCGGCGTGCCGGCGGGCGCCACGATGGCGTGCCAGCCGAAGATGTCGATGCCGGGGTAGGTTTCGGCCGCCGCCGGCCAGTCGGGCGCCAGCGGGCTGCGTTGGCCCGAGGTCACGGCCAGCGCCCGCACCTTGCCGCCTGCGGCCTGTTGCAAACCGCTGCCGAGATCGGCGAACGTGAAGTCCAGCGTGCCGCCCACCACGTCGATCACGGCTTGCGGCACGCCCTTGTACGGCACCTCGATCAGGTCGAGGCCGGCCAGCGTGCGCAGCTTGGCGATCGCCACCTGCGTGCTGGCCGAACCGTAGCCGGCCGACAGCTTCTTCGGCGCGGCCTTGGCGTGGCTCACGAAATCGGCCAGCGTGCGGGCCGGAAAATCCTGCCGCACCAGCAGCACGGTAGGCTGGGTGGTCAGCAGCACGACCGGGGAAAAATCCTTGACCGGGTCGTAGGACAGTTTCTTGTACAGGCTGACGTTGGCGGCGAACTGGGTATTGGTGCCCATCAGCAGCGTATAGCCGTCGGGCGCGCTGCGCGCCACCGCCTCGGCGGCGATCGCGCCGCCGGCGCCGGGCCGGTTGTCGATCACCACCGACTGGCCGAGCGCGGCGGAAATTTCCTTGCCGACCACGCGGGCAATCGAATCGGTGGCGCTGCCGACCGGGAACGCCACGATCAGCCGGATGGGCTTGGCCGGCCATTCCTGCGCCCGCAAGGCCGCCGGCGACAACGACAGCGCGGCGGCCCACAGCGCCGCGCCACACCACAGCAATCGCTTCATTTCCACTCCTCCTCGTTGCCGTCGGTATCGGCCCGGCGATGGCCCCGGGCCGCATCGGCGCGGCCCGGTTTCTATGACTTCATGACGGCCGGCGGGGCCGGCCGTGTCGGCGGCGCGTCAGAACGGCGCGTCGCCCACCAGCTGGACGCGGCGCATCTCGCGCCGGAAGCGGCCGGCGTCGTGCACCGCCGTGTGCTGCGCGCAGCGGTTGTCCCAGAACGCCACCGAGCCGCGGCGCCAGCGGAAGCGGCAGCTGAACTCGGGCCGGTGCGCGTGCCGGCACAGGTACTCCAGCAGCGGCCGGCTTTCCTCGGGCGTCATGTGCTCGAAGGCCATCGTCGTCTGGCGGTTCACGTACAGCGCCTTGCGGCCGGTTTCGGGATGGGTGCGCACCACCGGATGGAAATGGGCGGTCTCGCGCCAGTCCGGGTTTTCGCGCACCTTGGTGGAGCGGTTGGCGTTGAGCTCGGCGGCGGGGCCGGCCACGTCGCGGTCCGAATGCAGCGCGCGCACGCCTTCCAGCATTCGCTTCAGGCCCGGCGACAGCGTTTCGTAGGCCAGGTACTGGTTGGCGAACAGCGTATCGCCGCCGTAGGGCGGGACGTCGACGCCGTACAGCACCGAGCCCATCGGCGGCGCCGCCACGTGCGCGGTGTCGGAATGCCAATCCTCGCCCACGATGCGTTTCTCGCCCGGCTGGCGGATGATCTCGATCACCGCCGGGTCGGCCTTCGACCCGAGGATGTTCGGGTGCAGGAAGATTTCGCCGAAGCGGGCGGCGAAGGCCTTCAGCCCCGCCATGTCGAGTTCCTGGTCGCGGAAGAAGATCACGCAATGATCGAGCAGCGCCTGCCGCAGCGCCGCCACCGTCGCGTCGTCCAGGGGCCGCGAAATATCCACGCCGACGATCTCGGCGCCGATCGCGCCGGTGACCGGTTCCACCACAATGTTGCTGCCGTTCTGCATTTGTTACCTCAAGGGCCTAACCATCGATTGACTGCGGGTGTAGTCGAACAGCGTCTCCACGCTGTTGACGCCGCCGCCCATGCCGCTCTTGTTGACGCCGGCGTAGGGCACGCCGAGCGGAAAGACGTTGTGCGCGTTGATCCAGCTGTTGCCGGCCACCATCGACTCGGCCACCCGCGAGGCGCGCGCCGGGTCGGTGGTCCACACGCTGTTGGCCAGGCCGTAGTCGGTGGCGTTGGCCATCGCGATGGCCTGGGCCTCGTCGCGGAACGGCGCCAAGTAGGCAACGGGACCGAAGATTTCTTCGCGCGCCGCCACGTTGTCGAGCGCGCCGGCCAGCAGCGCCGGCTTCACGTACCAGCCGGCGCGGCCCGGCACGCTGGCCGCGCCGCCCTCCAGCACCACCTCGGCGCCCTCGGCCCGGCCGCGTTCCAGGTAGCGCAGCACGCGCGCCTGCTGCGTGGCGCTGACCACCGGCCCCATGCGCGCGGCCGGGTCGAGCTGGTAGCCGACGCGGACCCCGCGCAGCCGCGCGGCGGCGGCATCGAGGAAGGCGTCGTAGATCTTCTCGTGCACCAGCCAGCGGGTGGCGTCGCAGCACACCTGGCCGGTGTGGAAAGTGATGGCGGCGGCCAGCTTGTCGGCGGTGACCGCCACGTCGACGTCGTCGAACACCACCGCGGCGCCCTTGCCGCCCAGTTCCAGCTTGCACGGCGTCAGGTTGCGCCCGCAGGCCTCGGCCACCAGCCGGCCGACCTCAGGCGAGCCGGTGAACGACATGCGCTTGAGCCCGGGATGGCGCGCCAGCGCGGCGCCGGCCGTTTCGCCGGTGCCGGTGACCACGTTGATGACGCCGTCGGGCAGCCCGATCTCGCGCGCCAGCCGGGCCAGGTAGATGGCCGACAGCGGCGTGTCTTCGGCCGGCTTGATGACCACGGTGTTGCCCGCGGCCAGCGCCGGCGAAATGTTCCAGCCGATCAGCACCAGCGGGAAATTCCACGGCACGATGAAGCCGCACGGGCCCCAGGGCTGGCGCAGCGTCCACGCCTCGTGGCCGGATACGGCCAGCACCGCGCGCGGCTGCAGGTTCAACGACAGGTTGGTGAAGTAGCGCAGCGTATCGATGAAGGTCTGCACGTCGCCTTCGGCCTGGGCCTGCAGCTTGCCGGCGTCGAGCGCCTCGATCTGCGCGATGATGGGCTTGCGGCGCTCCGCCTCGTCGGCCAGCCGGTGCAGCCACACCGCGCGCTCGGCCGCCGGCAGCGTCGACCACCCGCCCGGCCCGAAGGCCTGCGCCGCAGCCTGCACCGCGGCATCGACCTCGGCCGCGCCCATGGCCGGGAATTCGGCCAGCCGCTCGCCGCTGCCGGGATCGTGGGTAGCCAGTGTGGCGCCCCCAGCCGCGGCAGTATCGCGCCCGCCGATCACGGCCGCCAGCGGCGAGCCGGCCAGAAAGCGCTGCACGTCAGGCAGCAGCGCCGCGGCATTCCGGGTTTTCATGTCCACAGTCGTCTCCTTTGGCATGTCTGTCGAATCAATAGGCAGCAACAGTCCGCCGCGCGGCGTCGCCGCCCAGTTGTTAACCGTGCCTCGCACGATCTCCCCCGCATGACCCACCCCATCCAGGATGCGGCGGATCCGGCTCCGCCGGTCCGCGCGCATCGCCCCCTAGAGGGGGGCGGCCGCAGGCCGCGCGGGGGTGGGTCTCCCCTCCGGTCCGCGCGCATCGCCCCCTAGAGGGGGGGCGGCCGCAGGCCGCGCGGGGGTGGGTCTCCTCTCCGGTCCGCGCGCATCGCCCCCTGGGGGGCGCGCGAAGCGCGTAGGGGGGGCTTACTCCGGGGTTACACCTTCTCGAACTTCTGCAGGCTGCGCAGCACCTTGGGGCGCGGTATGTCGGGGAACAGGGAAGGCCAGGCGGTGTACGACACGTCGCCCACGTAGATGTCGCCGCGCGAATCGACCGCCAGGCCGTGCGGCGACAGGAACTGGCCGGGGCCGGTGCCGGCCGACGGCGTGGTGGCGATGCGCGCCAGCAGCTTGCCTTCGTTGGAAAGGATCGACAGCCGCGGGCCGAGGTTGGGGGCGCCGCGGTTGAAGTCGTAGTAGGGGCCGATCTCGCCCACGTAGCAGATCGGGCAGCGTCCCGGCGGCATGTACATGCCGCTCGGCCGGTGCAGGTTGTGCCATTGCGTCTGGAAGCGGCCGTTGCCGTCGAATACCTGGATGCGGTGGTTTTCGCGGTCGGCCACGTAGACCCAGCCGTCGGCGTCGCACGAGATGTTGTGCGGCAGGTTGAACTGGCCCGGCTCGCAGCCCGGCTCGCCCCATGACAGCAGCAGCCTGCCGTCGGGCGAATACTTGTGGATGCGCGCGTTGCCGTAGCCGTCGGCCACATAGATGTCGCCCTCGGGCGACAGCGCGGTATGAGTGCAGCGGTTGAACGGATTGCCGCTCATGAAGGGCTGGCGCCTGCCGGGCAGGCCGATGGTCAGCAGCACCTTGCCGTCGAGCGTGCATTTGCGCACGGTGTGGTCGCCGTCGTCGGTCAGGTAGATGGTGTCGTCGGGCCCCATGTGCACGCCGTGCGCGCGCGGGAACAGGCCGTCGCCCCAGGAGCGCACGAAGTTGCCGTCGCGGTCGAGCACGATCATCGGGTGCGGGCCGCGGTGGAACACGTAGACCTGGTCGCGGCGGTCGACGCCGACGCCGCCGACGTCGCCCAGCTGCCAGCCGTCGGGCAACTTGGCCCAGTTTTCGACGATGCGGTAGGTGTGTTCGCCGCTTCCGAATGTCGTCATGTTCTGTCGCCGTGGGTGAAGGACGGGGGCATCCTCCCACGCTGCCGAAAACGGCCGCAAACCATTTTTTTTTCACATTGCCATGACTTTTTGCCGGCCCGCCGCGGCCTGCGGCAGCATGGCGGCGGCGATCTCGGCCTTGATCCATTGCGAGAACAGCGCGATCTGCTTGAGCCCCATCTTGGCCTCGGGGTAAACGAGGTAGTTGGCGCGGCCGGTGCGCACCGGCAATTCGATGGCCGGCATCAGGCGCTTGTGCGCGATGTCTTCGCGGATCAGCAGCGTCTGCGCCATTGCCAGGCCCAGGCCGTTGACGGCGGCCTCGTAGACCAGGCTGGAGTTCTCCAGCTTCAGCCCGCCGTGGCCGTCGACGCGGGTGGCGCCCACGGCCTGCAGCCACAGCTGCCAGTCGTCGGGCCGGCGCATCGCGTGCAGCAGCAGGAAATCGCGCAGGTCGTCGGGCTGGGCCACCGTGCGGCCGGCCAGCAGCGCCGGGCTGCCTACCGGCACCACTTCTTCGTCGAACAGGTGTTCCACCACCAGGTTGCGCCAGTCGCCGTAGCCCCACCAGATCGCGGCGTCGACGTTCATGTCGTGCGGGTCGATCGGGTCGCCCGAGCTTTCCACGTGCACCGTCAGGTTCGGGAATTTCTGCCGGAAGCCGGCCAGCCGCGGGATCAGGAAACGCAGCGCGAAGGTGGAGAACACGCCGATGCGCAGCGTGCCCTGCTGCGAGCGGGCGTCGAAGCTGCTGCAGGTGATGTGTTCGAGCTGGTCGAACAGCGTCTGCAGCTTGGCCGCGTAGGCGGCGCCGCGCTCGGTCAGCATTACATGCTGCTGCAAACGGACGAACAGCTTGGCGCCGAGGAATTCCTCCAGCTTGGCTACCTGGCGGCTGATCGCGCCGTGGGTGACCGACAGTTCCTCGGAAGCGCGCGAGATGCTTTGGTGGCGCGCGGCGGCCTCGAAGGCGCGCAGGGCGTTCAGCGGTGGCAGGCGACGGCCGGGCATGTTGTCTCTTCCGTAGTCTTGTCTTCCGCGCGGGCGGGCGCGCGTGATGGGGTGCCGCGGCCCCAGTGTAGGGCCGGCCGGCGCGGATGGATACTCATACTGCTGTGAATTTAAATCGCTTGAAAGGGTCTTGCAGCCGCCCCTAGTCTTGACGCGTCAACCAGAACGACGACGCCGGGCGACCGGCGCGGGGCCGGCGCCGCCGGACCATGCCCATCGAAGGGGAGACCGATGAACGACCCGCAAGACAATCACGCCAAGCGCAAGCTGCGCGCCGGCGAACTGGTGCTGTGCCTGGGCGTGAACCAGATGCGCAGCGTGGAGGTGCCGATGATCGCGCAGGCCGCCGGCTTCGACGCCATCTTCATCGACCTCGAGCACAGCGCCACGTCGATGGAGACCGCCGCGTCGATCTGCGTGGCGGCGCTGCCCACCGGCGTGACGCCGATCGTGCGGGTCTCGTCGCACCAGCCCTTCCATGCGGCGCGCATGCTGGACTGCGGCGCGCAGGGCGTGATGACGCCGCACGTGCAGAACGCCGACGAGGCCAGGGCGATCGTGCGCAACCTGCGCTTCCCGCCGTTCGGCCAGCGGTCCGCCTACGGCACCGGGCCGGCGCTGCGCTATCGCGGCATGCCGCAGGGCGAGGTCAACGAATACCTCAACGAGCGAGAGCTGCTGGTGATGATGCTGGAAACGCCCGAGGCCATCGGGCAGGCCGAGGCGATCGCGGCCGTGCCCGGGGTCGACATGGTCCATATCGGCGCGCTCGACGTCAGCAACATGATGGGCATTCCTGCCGCCTACCGCGATCCGCGCATGTGGTCGGCATTCGAAAAGGTCGCGCGCGCCTGCGCCAACCAGGGCAAGGCGATGGGCGTAGGCGGCGCGCGCGGCGATTCGGCGCTGCAGCAGGACCTGGTGCGGCTCGGCGTGCGCTACCTGACCACGGGCTCGGACGTCAGCTACCTGATGGCCGGCGCCCGCGACGAACTGCGCGCCCTGCGCGAGATGCCCCGCTAGGCGGCATTCCCCCTTTCCCATTCCGGCGGCGCCGCCGCCATCCCGGTCCGCCGCGAGACGGCGCACGGCCTTTGCCGCGCGCCGGCGGCCGGCCGCAACCTCGAGGAGCTGACCATGGAATCGTTGCGACCCTTCGATGGCGGGATCAAAGGCCGGCGCCGCGCGGCGCGGGCGGCGGCTGCGCTGGCGCTGTGCGCCGCCGGCTGGGCGGCATGGCTGCCGGCGGCGCGCGCCGAATCTTCGTGGCCCGCCAAGCCGGTGCGGGTGGTGGCGCCGTTCTCCACCGGCGGCACGGCCGACATCCTGGCCCGCATCGTCGCGCACCAGCTCACCAAACAGCTGGGCCAATCCTTCGTGGTGGAGAACCGGCCGGGCGCCGGCGCCACCATCGGCGCGGCCGAGGTGGCGCGCTCGCCGGCCGACGGCTACACGCTGCTGGTGATCACGCCCACTTTTTCCATCACGCAGTTCGTCTACCCCAGCCTGCCCTACGACGGCCGCAAGGATTTCGTGCCGGTCGGGCTGGTGATGACCACGCCGCTGGTGCTGGTGGTCAATCCCGCCTCGGGCATGCGCACCGCCGGCGACTTCATCCGCGCCGCCAAGGCCAGCCCCGGCAAGGTGTCGTTCTCGTCGGCCGGCGTGGGCAGCACGCCGCACCTGGGCTTCGAACTGCTCGAACAGAGCGCCGGCATCGAGTTGCTGCACGTGCCGTTCAAGGGTGGCGGCGAGGCCATCAACGCGGTGCTGGGCGGCACCACCAACGCCTATTTCGCGGCGCCGATCGAAGTGGGCGAAATGCTCAAGGCGGGGCGGCTGACGGCGCTCGGCGCGACCTCGCTGCGGCGCACCGAGCTGTTGTCCGACCTGCCGACGCTGGCGGAATCCGGCGTGCCGGGCTTCGAGGTGGTCCACTACACCGCCATCATGGTACGCGCCGGCACGCCGCCCGACATCGTGGCCAAGCTGTCCGAGAACCTGGTGCGCGCGCTGCGCAATCCCGAGGTGCGCGAGAAGATTTCGCAGAACGGCGGCGAAGTGCCCGCCGGCACCATGGAAGAGGCGAAAGACCTGTTCGCCCGCGAGTATCCGCGCTGGTCGCACGTCGTCAAGGCGGCCGGCATCAAACCCGAATAGTCCCGGCCCGAATGGCCCGGCCGGCCGCGCGCCGATGCCGGGCGCGCCTCCCCGCCTACCTGCACATCCATAAGCTGGAGACAGACATGACACCCGTGTACCGCCAGATCATCGACCACCCGTCCGCCTGGACCCGCCGTTCGCTGGGCGGCGACGGTCCGCTGCGGCGCCGGCTCACGGCCGCCGAGCTCGATGGCGTCGACCGCCTGCTCGACGCGACCGCCCACCTGGCCCCGCAGCAGGCGACGCGGGCCGATTTCGACCACCCCGCCGTCAATGCGCTGATGGCCGGGCTGCGCGACGAGATCATGCACGGCCGCGGCGCCGTCATCGTCGAAGGCCTCGACCCGGGCCGCTACGATGCCGAGCGGCTGGAGCGCATCTACTGGGGCCTGGGCACCCACCTGGGCATCGGCGCGGCGCAGAGCGCGCGCGGCGACCGCCTGGGCTACGTGCAGAACCAGGCCGACGACGAGGTCAAGCGCGGCTACCGCAGCCTGCGCGAACTGCATATGCACACCGATTCCTACGAACTGGTGGGGCTGATGTGCGTGCGCAAGGCGAAGTCGGGCGGCCTGAGCGGGCTGGTCAGCGGCCTGGCGCTGCACAACGAGATCCTGCGTACCCGTCCCGAACTGCTGGAGCCCCTGTACCGCGGCTACCGCTACGCCAGCGACGAGGCCCGCTTCAGCAGCAAGGCAATCACCGACGAGGCCATCCCGGCGTTCTGCGCGGTGGACGGCGTGGTCAGCTGCTGCTACGAGCCGGCGCACATGAAGAACGCCGCCCAGTACCTGGGCGAGCCGCTGCCGGCGGACCTGGCGCAGGCCTGCGACTACTTCGACGAACTGTCGATGCGCGACGACCTCGCGCTGCGGCTGCAGCTGCAGCCGGGCGAGTTCATGCTGTGGCACAACTACATCTGCCTGCATTCGCGCACCGCGTTCGAGGACGACCCGCAGCAGCGGCGGCTGCTGCTGCGGCTGTGGCTGTCGGTGCCGGACGGGCGGCCGGTCGACCCGGCGTTCCGCATCCGGGCCGAAACCTACGAGCGCATCTACCGCGAGGCCCGCGCGCGGGCGGCCTGAACGTCGCCGCGCGGACTTGGTGCGCTGCGCAATAGTGGTCTATCCTGGGAGCCCGTCTCCCAAGAGGCCTCCATGAATCCCAAACTGTTCCAGCCTTTTTCCCTGGGCGAACTCGCCTTGCGCAACCGCATCGTGATCGCGCCGATGTGCCAGTATTCGGCGCGCGAAGGCAGCGCCTCCGACTGGCACGTCATGCACGTCGGCAGCATGGCCACCTCGGGAGCCGCGCTGGTCATCCTCGAAGCCACGGCGGTCGAACCCGAGGGCCGCATCAGTCCCGACGACCTGGGGCTATGGTCCGACGCCAACGAGGCCGCGCTGGGCCGCGTGCTGTCGGCCGTGCGGGCGTGGTCCGATACGCCGATCGGCATCCAGCTGGCGCATGCCGGCCGCAAGGCCTCCACCTATGCGCCGTGGCGCGGCCGCAGCCAGGTGCCGGCGGCCGAGGGCGGCTGGCAGACCGTGGCGCCGTCGGCGCTGGCCTTCAACGAGGCCGACCGCCCGCCCGTCGCGCTCGACGCCGCCGGGCTGGCGCGCGTGCGCGAGCGCTTCGCCGAGGCCGCGCGGCGCGCCGGCCGCCTGGGGCTGGACCTGGTCGAACTGCACGCCGCGCACGGCTATCTGATGCATCAGTTCCTGTCGCCGCTGTCGAACCGGCGCGACGATGCCTATGGCGGCAGCCTGGAAAACCGCATGCGCTTCCCGCTGGAAGTGTTCGAGGCGGTGCGCGAGGCGTTTCCGGCGCGGCGGCCGGTGGGAGTGCGGGTGTCGGCCACCGACTGGGTGGCGGGCGGCTGGGATCTGGAACAGACGATTGCCTTCGCCCGGGCGCTGGAGGCGCGCGGCGCCAGCTTCATCCACGTGTCGGGCGGCGGCCTGAGCCCGCAGCAGCAGGTGCCGTCGGGACCGAACTACCAGGTGCCCTATGCGCGCGAGATCAAGAAGGCGACCAAGCTGCCCACCATCGCGGTCGGCCTCATCACCGAGCCGGAGCAGGCCGAGGCCGTGGTCGGCACCGGCGACGCCGACCTGGTCGGCATCGCCCGCGCCTTCCTGTACGACCCGCATTGGCCGTGGCATGCCGCGGCGCAGCTGGGCGCCAGCGTCAAGGCGCCCAGGCAGTACCTGCGCGCGCAGCCAGAACGGTTTCCCGAGCTATTGAAGGGCTGACGCCTATCAGCAGTCCATGGTGCCATCCCGGATGAGGCGGATCCGGCTCCGCCGGTCCGCTCGCATCGCCCCTTGAGGGGCGCGCGAAGC